>NZ_JAMAWN010000003.1:0-287092 GCF_023713305.1 Psychrobacillus sp. MER TA 171
CTAATTTTTCCTCCACTTGTCTGACCCCCAGTAAACGAATATATATAGTTTACTGAAAATCTATTAGATTAGCGAAAGTGTTCAATGTTATTTAGCAGAAACTGTCCATTTTATTTTAGCGTTTACAATAGAAACTTCAAAGGGTTTTATTGTGTTCTATAAGAAGGAAAATTTGTCTTTAGAATGGAATAAATGTAGTTATGGAGGAGTGCCAAAATGAAAATTTTACGTTTTGATCAACAGGTTGGACAGAAAATCCATCATTACAATTCAAATTTCATCATGTCTAAAGTAACTAAAATAGGGAGTGAGGCCGTAATAGGCTGTATGCACTTGGAGGAGAATGGTGTTATCGGATTTCATAAGGTTGTTATGCCCCAGTTATTATTAATTGTTAATGGAGAGGGATGGGTAACTGGTAAAGAACAAACGAAGATACAAGTGAGAGCTGGAGATGCAGTTTTCTGGGAAAAGGGAGAGGGACACGAAACGATGACAGATACTTTTTTAACTGCCATAGTGATAGAGGCAAAGGAATTGAAACCAGAGGAATTTATGCCATTGAAAGAGGTATCTAATCGATGAAGTGGGATGACGCTACAAATCAAGTCAAAGAATTTACCATACAAGTAATAGACGAAATTCAAACGGTGATAAAAGAAAATAGTGTCGGTTTTTATTTACACGGATCTCTAGCCTTAGGAGGGTTCAATCCGTTAAGTAGTGACATAGATTTATTGGTAGTGACAGAAAAAGCCTTATCATTACACGAAAAATTAACATTAACCGAGGTTTTTTTAAAGTCGTCTAACAAACCTTTCCCAATAGAAATTAGTTTTATGAATAGAAGCCAGCTAGAAAAATGGGAGTATCCACCAGCCTATGATTATCATTATAGTGAGTACTGGAGAGAAAGATACGAAAAAAACAAAAAGCAATGGCTTATAGATGAGTATAGAGATGCTGATTTGGCTGCCCACATCACTATCATTAACTACAAAGGAATATGTCTTAGAGGTGAATCAATAGAGCATGTATTCCCGAATATTCCTATGACTGATTATATCGATTCAATTTTGGAAGACTATAGAGACTGTTTGAGCAACATTGAGAAAAAACCAGTTTATTGCATATTAAATATGCTAAGGGTATACCGTTATTTAAAGGATGGTACTATTTTCTCGAAAATGGAGGCTGGTAAGTGGGGATCAACATTTTTACCTGAAAAGCAAAGCCAGCTAGTGAATCTTGCGATAGATATGTATACAGGGAAGAGGTCTGATTTACAGTTTAAGAGGGAAAATTTAGTAGCATTTAAAGAGTATATAAAAGAAGAAGTAAACGATTTACTAACCTTAAGGACAGGTAGAATAGATGGAAGTTAAAGATATATATAGAACTATGTGTGGAGGATAATTTTATAGGTATTGGTTCTACTCGCAAAGTATATAAATATAATGATATAGTGATTAAAAGATTTCTACATCCAATAGGATATAAACAAGGATTAAACGAGCAATATATGTATGATTTCTTGGAGAAAGAGGGCTTAGCAGAACACGTAGCAAAGGTTACGTATTTAGATCAACAAATGCTGATACAACCTTATTTTAAACCTTTACCATTGGAAAATGGGTATTCGTATGAAATTAATCTTATCCATGATAGTCGTTTAACAGATGACCTGAAGGATGCAATTCATCTTATTGATTCAAAGTTAGATGGTTTTGATTTTTTGGATAGCGGAAATTACGGATTAGATGATAAAGGCAATCTAATATTAATTGATTATGGGATGACAAAAAAACTGTATGAAAACGAATGGGTGCCCTTGGCAGAGTCAGGTATATTACCACAAATTTTTTTAAATAAATGTATAATCTGTGGCTTGGAAAAGGAGCTGCGAATGTATGGCGATGGGGATTCAGATCATCGCTGTATTGAATGTGGAAAAGAATAATCCAGTTTATAAACCTTCTATCAAAAGCATTAATAAAAAAACGGACTATAAACAAGCTTGGATGTACCATGTTTGTTTATAGTCCGTTTATGATTATTTCAAGTCTTCAGCTGGCAATGTATTGTGTAAGGAAGGTGGAGCAGGGCTTAAGACTGGCTTTTCTCCAAATGCTTTCCCTTGGTCGTACGAGAAAGGATGTCCATCTGGAGCATTTCCTTTTAACCATGGTAATTCTGCACTGTCTTCACCTTCTGAATGGTTATATAGCGTATGAGAGAATTCGGTTGCTTCCCATTCCGGTGGAACAGTAGTTGGACAAATAACTCCGCCTTCAGTTGCTTCTAAATCTTTAATAGCTGCTAACCATTGATTTTGATGCATTGTGTCTCGAGCTAACAGGAAGGATAGCATATCCTTAACTCCCTTATCATCCGTCATGCCGTAGAGACGTGCAACTTGTAAGCGTCCTTGAGACTCGGCCATTACATTATGACGCATATCTGCTAACAAGTTACCACTTGCAACGATATAGCCTGCATTCCAAGGGACACCTACTGAGTTAACTGGCATTGCACCTAATCCTGATACAATTGCGTGCTGTGGATTCATACCCTCTACTAATACATCCTTAGGGCTCATCCCACCCATTATAGCACCAATAAGTGGATTTGCAGCGCCTTTTTCTTGCTCTGTTACTGGTGCACCTTCTAATAATCTAGCTACCATTGTAGCAATCATTTCAATATGTCCCAGCTCTTCCGTACCTGTATCCATTAGCAAATCTTTATATCTTTCATTTCCTCTAGTATTCCATCCTTGGAATAGGTATTGCATGGCAACACTCATCTCTCCAAATTGACCGCCAATAATTTCTTGTAAATGTTTTGCTAATACTGGATCTGGCTTATCCGGTACCGCATGGAAACTTAATTCTTTTTTGTTAAAAAACATAGATAAAAACCTCCTTAAGTTTTACTGATTACATTCTAAAAATTACCCACGCTAATTTAAGTGAAACTTCCTTCTACGAAAATAGTAAAAAAATACTATTTAAGAAATGCGATATTTAGTTAATGCAGCATATAACAACCGAAATTTTTAGTGGAAAATATATAGAAAATGTATTGAGAGGTTTTTTGATTGTATTATCCGGCATGATACGAGCAGGAATAAGTCCATATGATAGCATATCACCTAATATCTTTTAAAAAAGCAATTAAGGGTTTACTCAAAAAAAGGATAAAAAAATTTCTCTTTTATTTAATTCATATAAATAATTGAATTGTAATATTATTCTCTATTAAAAATTTAATCAATAATAAGATTAATAATAAGTAGAAAAGGGGAATGTATAACTAAATAGAAAGAAAAGAATAGGGGGGACTTTTTTGATATATGTAAAATTGATTGGACAAATAATCTTAATTTCTTTATTTATTTATTATGTGAGTGGCAAATTAATGGGTTCTCAAATAAACTTTATGAAAAGAGTGCTTTCTGTATTTATAAGCTTAGTATTTACGCTATTTGTTTACTGGTATGCATATTTACAGAGCGTTGATGTTTTTTCAGAGAACTTTGCTTATTCATTTATGGATGTGAGCACTATTATATGGATTGGTAGCATGCTATTAATATCCATGCTGTTATATTTGTTCTTTGAGCTATTTAGTCCAATGGATTCAGGAGAGCGAAAAGAAAGTGGAATAAAACCTAGGCCATTTCTTTTGAGGATAAGAAATCAATGGAGAGGGCAAAAAAGGATGCGACAAGTCATCCAAATTGCTGTGAAAAATGGTATTTCAAGAGCAATGAAATACTCAAGGTACAGAAATAATGATCATGAAATGGCTATTGCTTTTCGGAATACGTTGGAGCAGGCTGGTGGAATATTTATTAAATTTGGTCAGGTGCTTTCCACTCGTCGAGATTTATTTTCTCCAGTATTTATCAAAGAGTTAGAAAAGCTACAGCAAAACGTAGAACCTTTGAAGGAATCAGAGGTAAAATCTATACTTGAAAAGTCTTTGCCATATAAAATGGAGGATATGTTCTCGTATTTTGACATGATTCCAGTAGCTTCTGCATCAATTGGTCAAGTACATAAAGCAATCTTAAAAGATAATAACCAACAGGTTGTTGTTAAGCTTTTGAGACCTGATGTTAAAAGTATGATTAGGGATGATTTAAATATATTGCTAGAGTTTGTTCGATGGCTAACAGATAAATCATCTTGGGCTGCGCGACTAGGCCTTTGTGAACTAGCCTTAGGATTTGCACAAAATTTGAAGGAAGAAGTAAATTTCGAAATTGAAAAAAGAAATGTTTTACAAATTAAAAAAGCGCTAGAGGAGAGTAAATACGAAGTTAAGATTCCTCATGTTTATGCTGAGCTTAGTAATGACTGTATCATCGTTTTTGAACATGCATATGGTCAAAGTGTCGGAAATGGGGATTCTTTGTTTCAATCACTGAATATCGACCGAGAACAATTTGCTCGCACAGTTTTATATTCCTTTTTTGATCAAATATTAAAAGCAGGGATATTCCATGCCGACCCTCACCCAGGGAATATATTCATCGATAAAGCAGATGGAACGCCAATATTGCTAGATTTTGGTGCTGTTGGTAGGTTGGCAGAGCCCCAACAAGAAGGTATGAAGATATTTTTAATGGGGATTCAACATAATGATGCCGACATGCTTTATGATGCGATTACTTTACTTGTAGAAGATCACGAGCATATTGATCGGGTCAAAATGGAACAGGCGCTTTCGCAAATCCTTCTTCGCATATCGTATGTGGAACAAATACCAACAGAAGAACTAATTCAAGCCTTCTTTAAAGTTGTTAGAGATTTTGGACTATCTTTTTATCCTTCGGTTGGTATAGCTTTACGTTCTATCGTTACATTAGAGGGCACTTTACATTTAGTTCAACCAAATTTTGATATTTTTACAGAAGCTAAGGAATATTCTTCACATTACTTGAGTTCTCTCTTTAAGAAACCTTTCAGAGATCCAGGTGCTACAAAAGAGCGACTAGAGGAAGAATTCGCCTTAATGATTCCTGCTTTACGAAAAATTCCAAGACGAGTCGATAAGCTAGTTCAAAAAGTGGAAAGTGGAAAAATAATATTACACCATGATATCTTTTCCGACAAAAATAATGCTGAATTCGTAACCAATCTTTTTTCCCGTTTTATATTATTACTAGTTGGAATCACTTTTGGAATTATCTCCTCCTCACTACTAGCTATTGCTCAATTCATTGATGCTGTTTATGCAGTCTATTTAAATGCTGCTGCCTTTGTAGGATTATTTCTGTGTGCCGTGTTATTAGTGCGACTATCCATACAAGCGATTCGTTTAATGAAAAGACGTTAATTATTGACTGAAGACAAACTCCAAAAATTTTGGAGTTTGCCTACAGTCTTTTTTCTTTTAAAATAGAAGTGACGCGAGGAAGATTTGATTTCCGCTACGAACGGACGCTTTTTCGCGGGCACGGCTTAGGCCAACAGGATGTTGGTCAGGAAAACGTTGTCACACGATGTGACGTCCTTAGTTTTCCCTCCTTGAAACTCCCTCGCTGCGCTCGATTTCCAACCCTTTTGTCTACACTCTGGACTGAAGACAAACTAAAAGTTGTCTTCAGTTTTTTTTATAAAGTATAAAACCATCAATCCTTAATCTAATGGAATATTAGGCTTTACCCATAGTTTAGAATAATCCACAAAACCAAAATGCTTGATCTTAATGTTCATTAAGTCTGCAGAAAAAGGGATATGCCGTTTTGAATAGTATAAAGGACAAACTAACGAATCTTCTATTAGCATACGATCTATTTCTTTATTAAGAGCTGTCCATTCTTCAAATGGAGTAATGGCGTATTTCTTTAATTTGTTTTGGTATTTCTTTTGTCCCTTTAATACAGTGACTAATGGAGAATAGCCATTCATAAGAAAATGAAAAAATGAATAGTTTTGATTCATCTCAAAGATTTCTCCATGTATATATAAGTCAGTGTTAGGGTTTAATTCCCTATTTAATAGATTGTCTATGAAGGAGACTGTGATAACATCAACGGGAATGCCATTCTGAGTAAGTATTTCTTTTAACCAGTGTGAAGATTTGTTAGTGTATTTTACTAGTTTTAGTACAATAGGTTTCTTGAACTTCGGTCGAGGTATGTTATGTAATTCATACGGTGTACTTATTCCAATTAAGCATCCTTCTTCATTAGGTAAAAGTCTATCATCCGCCGTATGTATCTCATGCCGGTATTTTGAAATAATGTAATGAAGATAGTGTCTTTGGTCTATATCTAATTGAGGACTAATCAAAACTACCCCAAAGCCTGAGTCACTTTCGATGGGAAAATAGGTTTGCTGATTGGAGGACGTGCGATATACATTTTCGAAATCCTCTGGAACTTGAACAAACTCTATTGTATCTAAAAGAGGTCTTTCACCGTAAAAGTCTTTAAATGCGACTAATGTAGTAATGGATGGACCATTTTCCTCCACATAATAGCAGCCTGTCCCATAAACAAAGTCTAAATGCTCCTTATAAATACTGGCATTCATGCTTCCTAGAAGCTGCAAGCAGTAGCTACAACCTGCAGGATATGTAATATCAACTATCAGGGGAGTAATTGCTTCTATTTGTTTAATTGGCTCGCAGAGCAAACGAAATTGCGGATCATCTTTTAGTTTCCGAAGGCAATATACTACATCTTCTGCAGTGAGAATGGATCCGTCATGAAAAGCAATATCTTTTTTTAGGTAAAGACGAAGCTTCGAGTCTGTCATATCCCAGCTATGACAAAGCTCAGGAGATACTACTCCGTTTTCATCAACAGAAACTAGACGATTGTAGACTGTAGCAACAATATTAGCACTATGGGAGTCTGCTGCTTGCAGTGGATGAAGTGTGAGAAAAGGATTTTTCCTTGGAACAATAAGCTTATCGTTTATTTGTTGCTCAAAGCCAAGTTTGTTTTGGAATTTTTTCATTAGTCTTTGGCGACATTCTGTCGACCAGTCAAACATTAAGTATTTGCTACTTATTTCTGCACTTTCATTTTCTAAAATCTGCATGACTTGGTCCTCGAAACAAGCCTCTACATTTTTTAACCACGTTAACTGGGAGGAATTCCCTCTACCTTTACCAGAAATAAATTTTATCCATCCTTCTGAAGACCATCTTTGTAAATATCGCTTTGTTTGCTTAGTACTGAAGCCTATTATAGTTGCAATTTCTTCCTGCTTTATATTGCCAGAGGGAACAGTGTTCCAAAGGGTTAATAATGAGCGATCCATGTCATACACCTCTATAAGTGGACAACTTTTGCCTATTTGTCCATTTTTATATTAAAAAGTCTAGTTTAATATACTAAATACAGAGGAGGAGTACAACATGAAATGGAAAAACTACCCACAAAATATTAAGGTCCGATTGATTACATCTTTTTTTAATAGGGCAGTTTCATCTGCTGTTATGCCTTTTATGGCATTGTTCTTTGCTCAAGAGATGAGTAAGGTCTGGGCTGGTTTATTTTTAATAGGTACAGTATGTGTAAGTTTTTTTATCAGTCTAATTGGAGGATATATTTCTGACCGCTTACCAAGAAAGGGGTTATTAGTAATTACATCTCTCTTAAGTGGGTGTATGTTCGTTTGCATGACCCTTAGCTTGCTACCTAAATCTAATATCATTTGGATGTTTGCAATCGCTTATACGCTATATATTATTACAAGCAGTTTAGGGAGGCCTGCTATGCATGCAATCATCATCGATTCTACTTCTCCTGATAATCGAAAAGAAGTATATGCGCTGGATTACTGGCTAACTAATTTGTCAATGGCTATAGGGGCTGCATTAGGGGGATTACTATATTTAAACCATCAGATTGAATTGTTTATGTTACTCTCTTTTACCTCTTTATGCCTTCCAATCGCATATAAAATTTGGTTGGTGGATGGACATAATAAGCTTTTAGAAAAGCAGCACAAAAACGTTTTTATTGATCTCATACATAATTATAAAATTGCCTTTCAAGATAAACCTTTCGTCCAGGTAGTCGTTGGGTCCATGTTCATTTTTGCTGCCGAGTTTTCTTTAAACAGCTATATAGGTGTAAGGCTAGCGGAAACTTTTCAATCGGTCCAAATAGGAGATTTCGAGCTTGCCGGAGTTAGAATGCTAAGTTTACTTAATATAGAAAACATGCTTTTAGTCGTTTGTTTGACTTTTTTTATCAACAAAATAACGGACCGTTTCAGCAATAAGCGTGTATTGCTAGTGGGGTTAGCATTATATAGCATTGGATACATAACGATAACATCTGCCAATACATGGTATATACTTATATTCTTTAATTTAATTGCTACGGTTGGTGAGTTGATATATTCCCCTGTAAGAAATGCCGAGCAAGCAAATATGATACCCGCAGACAAAAGGGGATCTTACTCCGCATTTTCTAATTTCTCATTTAGCGGAGCAGACTTAATCGCTCGCTCCACGATTATTATCGGGGCATTTTTAGTACCGACCATGATGTCTGTATATATTGGAATTATCCTTATGATTGGGATCGGTTTATTATACACTGGTTTATTCATGAGGAAGCTAACGGTAGTTGTTTAATCTATTTTTCTCCCGTTTGAAATTTGTTTATGAGTCCTTAAAAGTATTTAAAGCGAGTAAGCGGACGTTAACTGGTCCAGTTGCTCGCTTTTTTAAATTTGAAAGCTGCTCATTTCTATATCTGGCTGACGCGTTCTGCAATGCAAGCAACTTAAAATAGTATTTTAAAAATTCGATTGTTTCTTAGAATGATATTTTATATACTGTAATTAATAATTATCAGAAAATTAAATTTAATGGAGGAGGGAATTATGCTTAGGAATATTATAAATGAATACTTGGTAGCTAAGAAAATACCTGGAGGCGTCATTCATGTTCAGCAAGGCAATGTAGTGCTATATAGGGACAGCTTTGGCTCATTTGTTACAAATACTGGTGAAGTAAAGGAAATCACTTTGGAAACTGTTTTTGATATCGCATCATTAACCAAAGTAGTTGCAACATTACCAGCCACTCTCGTTCTGCTAGATAAAAAACAGGTATCTCTAAAGGATTCTGTTCAAAAGTATATTCCACAATTCCAATATCCAAATATTAATATTGAACACCTTCTTTATCATAATAGTGGTCTACCTGCAGATTTATCCCCACCAGTAAAAAGAGGAGAGAATCGAGATGTTTTAGAGGAGATACTTAGTGTCAATCCAATTTTTGAGCCAGGAAAAACTGTAGTTTATAGCGATTTAGGAATGATTTTGTTAGGGAAAATTATTGAGGAAGTGTCGGGAGAGACTTTCGATCAATTTGTAGAGAGGGAAGTTCTCATACCAATGGGGATGAAAAATACGACATTTAATCCTAAAGAAGAGGTTAGAAGTCTTATAGCATCAACTGAATATATGAATGGGAGCTATGTCCAAGGAGTAGTACACGATGAAAAAGCATATATGTTAAATGGGGTATCAGGAAGTGCAGGATTATTCTCGTGTTTGGATGACCTTGTTCAATACGTGCATTACTGGTTACATCCATCTGATCAAACTGTATTTAATCCTGCCTGGTTACAAGACTGTCATCAAAAATTTTTTGAACACAGGGGTCTAGGCTTTGAAGTATGGAATGGTAAAGATACTGAAGTTACAATCAGTACAGACTGGTCCATTGGCTCATTTGGACATACAGGATTTACTGGAACATCTATATGGATAGATCCAAAAGAAAAACTATTTGTGGTGCTGTTAACCAATGCAATACATTACGGGAGGGATGTTCCAAAAAAAAGAGTTTAGACTGGAGATCCATGAAAGCGTTTACGAGACGTTTATAAAAAAGGAGAGTACTAATTATGAAAAGTTGGATTAAAAATGGTCTTACAATTTTTTTGATTATGTTGGTTACCTTCATTATAGGTGCTTGTTCAGATGATAAGGAAAATAGTTCGTCCACAACTGGCTCACAGGGAGATGGAGACAAAGTTGCCACATCAGGAGATAAGGAAACAGTAAACTTAACCATTGGAAGCTGGAGAACAGAGGATGTTTCGAAATATGAAAAAGTAATCGCACTTTTTAACGAAACACACCCGGAAATACAGGTAGAATTTAACCCGACTAAAAATACAGAATACAATACAGTATTAAATACTGCACTACAAGCAGGAGAGGGCCCTGACATTTTTCATTTAAGACCTTATGGTGCAGGATTAAAGCTAGTGGATGCTGGATTTGTAGAGCCGATTAGTGATTTAGAAGGGTTAGGCCAGTATTCCGATGAATTTCTAGCTGCATCTCGAGGAGCTGACGGAGAGCAATACGGGGTTCCCCTGAATATTAGCTCCACTCAATTCTTCTACAATAAAAAGATATTCGCAGACCATGGAATTGAAATCCCTACAACGTGGGATGAGTTTATAGAAGTGAATGAGAAGCTATTAGAAGCCGGAGTTACGCCTATTGCAATGGGAACTAAAGAAGGTTGGCTATTGTCGTTAACCCATGGAATAGTTGGAGCAGGGGTTGTTGATGGAAATACCTTTGCAGAAAAGCTGATCAAAGGGGAAACGGATTTTACTGATTCGGCATTTAAAGAGTCCATTCAAGTAATGAATGATTTAAAGAAATACTTCCCGAAAAACTCTGAGGGGCTAGGAATGGATGATATTCGCACGATGTTTGCTATGGAGCAGGCAGCGATGTTCCCACTTGGGAGCTGGGAAATTCCCGTAGTTAACGATTTAAACGGAGACTTAGATTATGGGTATTTCGCAATGCCGTCTAAGCAAGGAAATCAAACAGTAACTTCGTGGGTTGACGGTTCATTTGCGATAAATGCAAATTCTAAAAACAAAGAAGCAGCTAAGGTGTTTCTTCAGTTTTTAACAACAAAGGAATTTGGAGAGCTTTTTGTGAAAGAATTTAATATGATTAGTGCAATTCCTGGGATCAGTTCAGAAGATGAGCTTCTTAGTGAGCTAAGTAAAGCGGTGGAAACAAGTTCAACCCCGTATTATTGGGTTATAAATTTTACAGGTGGAGATCCTACTACAAAAACTGTCCTAGAAACAGAATTACAAGGAATGTATCTTGGCGAGGTTACACCAGAGGAAGTAGCCGATAAGGTGCAAAAAAGTGCTGAATCGTGGTTTTCCCCCTTTCAATAAATAAGTAAGGAGGCTGTGAAATATGTCAGAAGAAACAGCTCCAGTAAAGCGTTCAAAGAAGGGGAAGGGGTGGACGATCCACCTTTTCCCCGTCCCTATATTAATCATTTATGGGATGTTTGTACTCTATCCTATACTAGCAGCATTATCATATAGCTTCTTCTCCTTTAAAGGATTCACAAGAGATGCCTTTGTTGGTTTGGATAATTTTGTCACTCTCTTTACTACAGAGCCTTATGGGTCCATGTTTAGGAATGCTTTTTCCCATAATGTCCTTTACTTTTGCATACAAATGGTTGTCATGAATGGCCTTGCTTTTCTTTTAGCTTTTATAGTCTATAAAAAAGTAAAAGGTGCTGAATTTTTCAAAGTAGCTTTTTTCTTACCGCGGTTATTATCAGTTATTGTAGTTGGTTTCTTGTGGAAGCTAATCTTAAATCCTAACTTTGGTACACTCAATCTTATTTTAGGAAAGCTTGGTTTAGAAGATCTACAAAGAGCATGGTTGGGTGAGCCAGAAACAGCTCTAATTTCCATTATCCTTGTGAACTGTTGGTTCGGCTTGGGGTTTGGTGTACTAATATTTTTAGCTGGTTTCCAAAGCATTCCAGGTGAACTCATCGAAGCTGCAAGACTGGATGGAGCAAAGGGAGTTTCCATGTTACGAAAGATATACATCCCATTAATGATTCCATCTATATTGATTATGACGGTTTTGACCTTTATTCAATCGTTCGAAGCATTTGAGCTCGTTTATGCTATGCAAGGCTCGATGGGAGAACCATATTACTCAACAGATACAATGGCAGTATTTTTTTATCGACTTGCCTTTGGTAGCTCCACTGCTTCTAGCTCAACGGCAATTGGACTTGGCTCCGCACTTGCGACTGTTTTATTTTTCTTCATATTAATATGTACAATGATCTTCCTAAAGCTTATGAATAAAAAAGAAGTACAAATGTAAGAGGTGAAAAGTATGGAGAAAAATACTATTTGGACCAGGCCATTTTATTATATTGTCATGTTCGGAGTTGCTACCGTCAGCTTATATCCAATTTTTTTAATGTTTATGTCTTCTTTTAAATCTAGTTCGGAGATATTCAAGGATCCCTTAGGATTACCTACAAGCTTTAGTCTAGATACGTACAGAACGTTATTAAATAAGATTCCATTTGACCAATATTTTTATAATAGTGTCATGGTGAGCGTTACTTCTGTAGTTCTAGTCGTGTTATTTTGTTCTTTGGCTGCATTTTATATTGCTCGATTTAACTTTAGCTGGAATAGTGCCATTTTCTTTGTGTTTTTGCTAGGTATGATGATTCCGATAAAGCTTGGGATAGTTCCGTTATTTATCTTGATGCGTGATCTAGGCCTCATCAATTCTTTATGGTCTTTAATACTTATGAATATAGCTACTGGTGCCCCTATTACAATGCTTATTTTAACAGGCTTTTTCAAGACGTTACCGATGGAACTTGAGGAGGCGGCAAGGATGGATGGGGCTGGGAATCTTCGTACCCTTTGGCATGTGCTTCTTCCACTTATGCGACCTGCTATAGGAACAGTTGTCATAATAAACTTTATAGCTGCTTGGAATGACTTTTTCTTCCCGCTCATATTTATAACTGAAAAGGCAAAAATGACGATTCCTGTTGGTATGCTTTCTCTTTTTGGGGAGCATTCAGCCGACTGGGGGTCTTTGTTTGCAGGGCTAACATTAGCTTCATTGCCTATGATGGTTCTTTTTCTCCTTGCATCGAAGCAGTTTATGGAAGGGCTAACGGCAGGAGCTGTAAAATGAGGGACGTAGATTTAAAAAGGCAGGCAAGGAATGTAGAAGTAAGATGGCATGGCTTTTGGTAAAAGGGATTCTCTTTCATAATAGTGAATCTAACAATAGGAAACGTTTCCTAAAGAGTTTCATCATATTACTGAATTTCCTCGTGAGTCACATCTCTCGGGGTTTTTTGGTGATTATAGTAAAGATCGCGTCTTCATATGTAGACTAATACTTTTCTATACGTAGAAAAATTAGTCATACCGCAATCGACATGCCGAAATTCTAATAATTTTTCCTTTGTATTAACAGTGAGGGAGGTGGCGAATGTTTTCTAGAAGTTAATCGTATATATAAAGATAAGTATACGATTTTTGTAGATAAGGAAGTGTTAAAGGTGAAACTAATTTCTAAATCACCTTCCTCTAAGAATGGGAAAAATATATTTTTAATACTACTTATTTTTGCAATTGTTCTTAGCATCGTTTGGTTACTTAAAAGTAGCAACAGCACTAATGTCTCGGGAGATTTAACTGAAAGTATCCATATTGCTGCAAGTTCTCTGCTGAAGGAAGATCCCACTATTTCGGAGTTCACAATTGACAAGATTAAGCTAAGTCATAAAAACAAAGAGTCAGAAGAGGTATATATAATAACTTTCTCCATTAAACCTACAGATCCAACAAATTTTATACTGACAGGAGGAGGGGTTAAGGGCGAAAGTGGTTGGATCAATGAAAAAGTGAATTATGTAACGGTCAAGGATAACGAGACACTAGTATTCAGTACTACACCTATGGAGGGTCATTAAAATAGGAAAAGTGGGATTCTGGGGTTTAAGATTCAGACTACTAGAGTTATTGCCTCACCAGGATTATCGATGTTATTTATGTAAATTACGTTTACTTTTATGAAAGGGGGAGCTAGCCGTGAAGCTAATCTCAACTACACCATATCAAAAAATTTTAATGCTTAAATTATCTTTTTTGATTCTTTGTTTTCTTTTAGTTATGGCTGTTCCTTTTTGGTTTTTCTTTTTAAGGGGAGGTTCAGCAGAAGATGAGCTAAGAGAACGAATTACGGATACAGCAACGGAGAATTTGAAAAATGATGACATGGTAACCGAATTTACTTTAGACGATCTAGAGTTAAGCTATACAAATGAAGCTTCGGAAGACGTATATAGATTAGAATTCTCCGTTAAGAGCATAAATCCAGATAGCTTTATATTAGCTGGAAGAGGTGTAAAAGGAGAAGACGGATGGGTCCATCAGCTTGAAAATTATGTGACAGTCAGAAATGATAAAAGCTTAGTATTTAGTACCATTCCCGAAGAGCAAGACCCACACTAAATAAATATCGGAAGTTGCCACAGAAGCAGTACTAGTCCTTCTTATTACCTTCTACAGGAACAGTTTAGATGAGTAGCTAATTGAACTGTAAACTCTTATTTTCTTTTTTACAGCTGTTCATAAATTAAATTAGTAGCAGCCAGCATTAAATTTAATTGTGTATTACAAGTTAGCTGTATGTAATTATCGAGTTGAGCCTGAGAAATTAAGCTGATTACTATTTATCTCCTTCACCCATTGACTATTATTCCAAATAGTTGGGTTGTCAATCGTTTCGTTTTCTCCTCGAACCATAAAATCATAAGTATCCTTCCCACCTGTATACCAATCAACAATGACCAGCTGATCATTTTCATTACGCACTAGAAATTCAGTGGCTTCACCAAAGCTACCTTGATTATAATTGATTTCTGCAGGTAAGTGTAAATAGAGAAAACCTCCATCCTCATTGTTCGTATACTCCACTTCCCAATCTACATCACGAGTGGCAATACCCACACTTTGTACAAGGTCATCTGCAAGCTTAATCGTGAAATACAAGTCAAATTGGGATTGTATCTTCTTTTGTGTATAATGTACAAGATTTTCATTATTCATAAAAGCATTCAATTCAATATTCGTGCCATTCCATACCGCCTTATAATAGTCGGTTAGCGCTCTTGCACACATTTCATAAGCATTTTTTGCATCCTGAATAGATAGCTCTCCTTTGTTTTTTACTTCATAATGAGGAGGGCCATCTACATTCTGTTCTGAGCCGGGTGTAATTACAGAGGAAAATTCACTAAGTGTGCTTGTACTATCTGAGACTTCATGTATATCTTTTTCGTTATTATCAGTTGTTTTAACTGGATTACACCCTACTAATACAAGTCCAGTTACGATGGTTAACACTGAGAATTTCGTCATAACAACAACTCCTTTACTATTAGACGATGGTTACTTAACAAAAGTCACATATATTTTAAATTTAGGCTATGTTAAAGGGTAGGGTTGATTTATGACGCAAATAAATCTTAGGTCAGAGAGTAGAATTGATTTCCGCCTCCAGCCGGACGCTTTAAAGCGCTATCAATTTACTCGCATAAACAAAGCTGAAAAACTGTCACCAACCCCAATTTCATCATCTATTTATGTTCTTTATAGCGATTTGAAAGTTCCTTTGTTTATGTTTACAATCACTATAAAAAAAGAATTGTTAGCCAAAGTCATAATAACTTTAATAAACCTTAAATTTAATACGATTTTCATTTACCTTTAAAAAGAGGAACAATAAATTCTTTTAAGCTGATTGTACTAATAAGGTAAATAGAAACCCCCATAAAAATCCCTTGGATTCTAGTTGAGACAATCAGGTGTTCCCCAATCCAAATGAAAGAAATAAAACAAATAGAGAGAGAAAGAAAACAAATCATTAAGCCTATGATTTTCTTTTTATAAAGCAGAAAAAGTGTTGTAAGAGCAAATCCTTCTGGGATATGATGCAGGACTGTAGAAGCAGTGACGGATAAAGGGAACGAATCATTATGAAGTAACGTGCCAATGGTCAGACTTAAGGGAATCGTATGTAAAAATAGTCCAATAATCATAGGGCTTATGGTACTCGTTTCATCTTTTGCAACGTGTCGATGTGGAATTATTAAGCTATACAAGCAATAACCACAAAAGAATCCTAAAAATAACCCAAGCTTTTCAAAGGACTCGAGAGCTTCTGGAACAATTTCAAATACCAGTAAACCAATTAATAATAATCCACATAACAACCCGAATATTTTTTCATATTTTTGGTGAAGTATCCCATAAACCATATAAGCAGCTATACATCCTATCGAAAGGCTAAGAAATAAAATAAAGCCTAAAAAGAGTACTGTCATTTTTGACCTCTTTCGATTTAAAGTTTTACATTAATTTGAGTTAAATTCATAATTAAAAATGTGATATACCTTTTTACATAAACAGATATAATTTATTAAACAGTCTTGTTTTTAAATAATAAAGCTATGTTAAAGTTATTGGTTGATTTTAACTAAACATTTCTTTTATTCCGACTGTACAATTTAAATGACTATTCATAAATAATTTTTGAAGTGTGTTGAATCATTTTTACGGCTTTGTTTATACGAGTGATTTATAAATAGAACTATATAAATTAAAGCCGTTCTCCATTTATTGATTGGAGCACCAGACGGCGACTCCTACGGGATGAGTGAGACAGATAAGACATCACAACCTCGCGCGAAAGCGATGGGTGATGGCTTATCGCTCACCCCGAGGAAAGCGTCCGGCTGGTGCGAAAAATCAATTCTACTTGCCGATTTAGAACACATCATAAATCAACCCTAGCCTTTAACATAGCCAATAATTATAAGAATAGAGAAAAATGGATTCAATTATTGTTTTATTTTCAAATTATATGTTCAATCGCTGATACACAGAAGAGAATCGGACTGTTTAGGAAATTATCCTTAATATACTGATAAGTCATTAAATCACTTTATTACCTTGAATCACTCATGTAGAATAGATATATAACAATAATTATATAAGGGGGAAGCGAAAGCGTTCATATGACTATAAACGACATGAAGCAAACCAAATTTAATGAAGCAAGCTTTACGGAATGGGAGCAGGCTGCAGTAAAATCATTAAAGGGTAAATCGTTAGAATCTTTAGAAACCAAGACATTAGAAGAAATTATATTGAAACCGCTTTACACATTAGCGGATTTGGAAAATATCCCCGACGAACAAACTAAAACTGTAAGAGAAAGTAAAGAATCAGCAAGCTGGAAGGTTGCACAGCAATCAGTAGGATTAACATCAGAGGAAATCCTATCTGATCTGAACGAAAGCCTTTCCAAAGGAAATAATGTCATTAATTATAAAGTAGAGATTGAGCACAAGTGGAATGATTCACAGCTTCAGGAGTTGAAGGAGCTTTTCCCACATTATGAGGTGTTACTTGATGTAAAAAATGATCCAAGTTTCTTAAAACACTTTGATCATTTAAATGGTTCTATAATCGGAGCAGAAGAAGAGTTTAAAGGAGCTCGTACATTACATTTAGATGGCTCCAAGTTACATAAGGCTGGTGGGGATGCAATTAGCGAATTAGCGAGCGTATTAGTGCAAGCGGATACATTTGTGCATCTTCATGGTATCGAGAAAGTAGAAGAAAAAGCTTTTGTACAATTTTCAGTAGACACTAATTTCTTTATGGAAATTGCAAAGCTGAGAGCTTTTAGAATACTTTGGAAGGCGTTTGGAGAAGCATTTGGTAAAGAAAATGTGAAGGCTATACCGGTTTATGCAGAAACCTCTCTCCGGTCTTTCTCAGCACTTGATGAAACAGTAAACTTATTGCGTGCTGGTAACAGTACATTGTCTTGCGTATTGGGTGGTGCAGATTTTGTAAGTGCATATCCATATAATTATTTAACTGGCACAACTGCAACTTCTAACCGTATTGCTCGCAATATGCAACTTGTATTAAAGGAAGAAACACATATTCAACGTGTAATCGATGCAGCTGGAGGCTCTTTTTATATTGAGTCATTGACTAAACAGCTTGTTGAGAAGGCTTGGACATATTTTATTGAGCTTATGAAAGATAGCTCCCCAGAATCGAGAGAAAGTATGCTACTTCAACGAGCTCAAGAGAAATGGGAGCTACAGTTAAAGGCAGTGTCATCTCGAAAAAAATCTCTAATCGGTACGAATAATTATGCTAACCCCGATGATGTAATAGAAAATCCGGTTAAACTTACGGACTATAAACGTTTAGCAGAACCTTTTGAAGACCTACGAAAAGCTTTTAAACAGACTCCACTTAAGGCTGCCATACTTCCTTATGGTGTTCTA
The DNA here is from genome assembly GCF_023713305.1 of Psychrobacillus sp. MER TA 171. Classification (NCBI taxonomy): domain Bacteria; kingdom Bacillati; phylum Bacillota; class Bacilli; order Caryophanales; family Bacillaceae; genus Psychrobacillus; species Psychrobacillus sp. MER TA 171. Next base: position 18,202 of record NZ_JAMAWN010000003.1, read on the forward strand.
AAGGAGTATAAGCCTAGAATGGACTATATTAATGGCTTTTTGAATGCGATCGGAATTACTCCCGTCCTTGCAGAAGCCAATTTAAAGCCATTTGATTTACAGCAGTGGATTATGAATGACGATATTCAATATGCTGTTTTTGTAGGTAGTGATGACCAAACAGCTGGACTAGTACCTGCTCTATTGAATGAAAAGCTTTCCGTGCCATTAGATGTAGCAGGGAAGTTCGAGGAGTATGAGGATTGGTTAGAAGCAGGGCTCTCTGGTTCTATTTATGCAGGACAGTCTCTTCTTATAAAAGGAAAAGAATTACTGGCACTAGCTCAGAAGGAGGGTTCACATGACAACGCCTAATTATGAAGCTGTTTCTATAGAAGAAGTATTAAAAAAGGCTGGAAATAAAGTAGACAGTAAACATGGTTCCTTTATGTCTAATGAGGGAATCGAATTAAAGTCACAATACATGACGGAAGATCTAAAGAATGTAAACCATATAAATGATTTGCCAGGTATAGCTCCCAATACACGTGGACCTTATCCAACAATGTATGTGTCGAAGCCTTGGACCGTTCGACAATATGCAGGGTTTTCTACAGCGGAAGAAAGTAATGCATTTTATAGAAGAAATCTAGCAATGGGTCAAAAAGGTCTGTCTGTAGCTTTCGATTTGGCAACACATAGAGGATATGATTCTGATCATGAGCGAGTAACAGGCGACGTCGGCAAAGCAGGTGTTGCAATTGACTCGGTGGAGGACATGAAAATCCTTTTTGATGGTATACCGTTAGATCAAATGTCTGTTTCCATGACCATGAACGGCGCAGTATTACCTATTATGGCATTTTACATTGTTACAGCAGAAGAGCAAGGTGTTACACCGGAACAGCTTGCAGGAACGATCCAAAATGATATTTTAAAAGAATATATGGTACGTAACACGTATATTTATACACCGGAAATGTCTATGAAAATAATTGCTGACATTTTTGCATATACAGCGCAGCACATGCCAAAGTTTAATTCCATTTCTATTTCCGGCTACCATATGCAGGAGGCAGGAGCAACAGCTGACATCGAGTTGGCCTATACACTTGCTGATGGATTAGAATACGTACGTACAGGCATAAACGCAGGGATTGAAATAGACTCATTTGCTCCTCGACTGTCGTTCTTCTGGGCAATTGGTATGAACTATTTCATGGAAGTAGCAAAAATGAGAGCGGCACGAAGAATTTGGGCTCAGATGATGAAGAGCTTTGACCCTAAAAACCCTAAGTCTCTAGCTCTACGAACTCACTCGCAAACTTCTGGGTGGAGCTTAACAGAGCAAGATCCTTTTAACAACGTGACTCGTACTCTTGTAGAGGCAAATGCAGCAGCAATGGGACACACTCAATCCCTGCATACAAACGCTTTAGATGAAGCGATTGCACTTCCAACAGACTTTTCCGCTAGAATTGCAAGGAATACACAGCTTTTCTTACAGGAAGAAACAAACATGACAAAGGTAATTGATCCATGGGGCGGTTCTTATTATGTAGAAACGTTAACAAATGAATTGATGGAGAAGGCTTGGACTTTAATAGAAGAAATTGAAGAATTAGGCGGAATGGCGAAAGCGATTGAAACAGGGTTACCAAAGATGAAAATCGAGGAAGCCGCTGCTAAAAAACAAGCCCAAATAGATTCTTCAAAAGAGATTATCATTGGGGTGAACAAATACCGTCTTGAGCAAGAGGATGCCATCGACATCTTAAATATTGATAATACAGTTGTTCGTCAAAAACAAATGGAACGCTTGGAACGTGTTAAGGCTAATAGAGATGAAAAAGCTGTTCAAGTAGCCTTATCAGCATTAACTGAGGCTGCTAAAACGGGTAATGAAAATCTTCTAGCTGCAGCAGTAAATGCCGCTCGCCAAAGAGCGACTATTGGGGAAATATCAGATGCGATAGAGGTTGTGGCAGGTAGACATAAGGCGGTGATTCGCTCAGTGAGTGGAGTATATAGTGCTAATTTTAGTGACGCAGAAGAAATTGATTCTGTGAAGCAAATGGCAGAGGATTTTAAAGAAAACGAGGGTAGACGACCTCGAATTTTAATCGCAAAAATGGGCCAGGATGGACATGACCGTGGCGCAAAAGTAATTGCTACTGCATTTGCTGACTTAGGCTTTGACGTTGATATTAGTCCACTATTCCAAACTCCTGCAGAAACAGCTCAGCAGGCAGTTGAAAATGATGTCCATGTAATTGGAGTTAGCTCGCTTGCAGCGGGACACATGACCCTTGTACCAGCATTGAAAGAAGAACTTGCGAAACTTGGTCGTGAGGATATTTTAATCGTTGTTGGTGGTGTTATTCCAGCACAGGATTATGCTTTCTTACGCGAAAATGGAGCTTCTGCTATATTTGGTCCTGGTACTGTTATTCCGGTCGCAGCTCAAAAAGTTATCGAGGAAATTTATAAGCGACTTGGCTACGAGGAAGTGGAAGGATAATGGCAGATGAGGAAAAGGTAACCTCTTCTTTACATGTCAAGAGCGGTGTAACATCTCAGCACGACGGTATGGGTAGGTCTTCGGTTAAAAAGTTTTCAAAGAAGACTACTCTTTCTATAGATACTAAAGCGTATAGTGATGAGATTAAACAGGGCTCTCGACTTCATTTGGCCAAAGCGATTACTTTTATTGAAAGCACTACCTCTGAGCAACAAACGATAGGTCAACAGCTTCTGAAACGATTGTTACCTCACACTGGTAATAGTATTCGCATAGGCATAACTGGGGTGCCTGGAGTAGGAAAAAGTACGTTCATTGAGGCCTTTGGAAAAATGCTATGTAATTCCGGTCATAAAGTAGCCGTACTGGCAATTGATCCAAGTTCATCCCTAACCGGCGGAAGCATATTAGGGGATAAGACTAGGATGGAAGAGCTGGCAAAGCATCCAAACGCTTTTATACGTCCGTCACCTTCTGCAGGTACACTGGGAGGCGTGCATAAAAAGTCTAGGGAGACCATGCTGCTATGTGAGGCTGCTGGATATGACGTCATATTAGTAGAAACAGTAGGAGTCGGTCAAAGTGAGACTATCGTTAGGGGAATGGTAGACTTTTTCTTACTTCTTGCCTTGACGGGTGCAGGTGATGAATTACAAGGAATGAAAAAAGGTATTATGGAGCTAGCAGACGCAATCGTCGTCAACAAGGCAGATGGCGCTAATGAAGCCTTAGCCAAAAAAACGGTAGCTGAATATAAACAAATATTACATTTTCTGGCTCCCTCTGCTCCCAATTGGACAACCCCAGCGCTTGCGGTTTCCTCCTTACATGACCGAGGTCTAGATAAGGTGTGGGCGACAATTAAGAGCTTCGAGGAAAAAATGAATTACCAGCATTTTTGGCAAAAGAGAAGAAAAGAACAAACGATTGATTGGTTTAAATCAATGATTGTAGATCGATTGTATGATGACTTTTTTGCCTCAATTGAAAGAAAGCAGACGATGAAACAGTTAGAACAACAAGTAAGAGAAGAAAAAATCACTGTTTCTGATGCTATTCAGGAGTTATTTTCCTCGAATTCATATAAATAATCTGATAAACTTAGTTTGAATTGAAAAAGGAGAGCTGTCAAATGAATATGGATTTTAACTTATTAATGAACGATATGATTATACAAGCGCGTAGTGAAATGGAAAACAGTGGCTATGAACAATTAACTACTCCGGAAGAAGTAGAAGCTGCTTTCGCTAGAAAAGGTACAACTCTAGTAATGATCAACTCTGTTTGTGGATGTGCTGGCGGCATCGCTCGTCCTGCAGCTGCAAATGCTGTGCATTATGACAAACGTCCTGATCATTTAGTCACTGTATTTGCTGGTCAAGACAAATTAGCTACACAACAAGCCCGTAATATGTTCGGAGATGATCATTTGCCTTCATCCCCATCATTTGTAATGTTAAAAGATGGACAAGTAGTAGCAGAAATAGGTCGTCATGAAATTGAAGGGCATGCCCCAACCTCAGTCATTACACATCTTCAAGGTTTATTCGAAGAGTATTGCGAGGAAGTATAGTCTACAAAAAAACAGCGGAAGCATAAATTGCTACCCGCTGTTTTTACATTCATTTATTTCCTATAATACGAAGCTTAGACCGAACAATAATGTGGACATTACCATGACAAATATCATGAGATATACAATAATCTTACGAAATGTTTGATTGCGCATTAAATTCTCTCCTTTTGCTTGTACTCCTATTTTATCAAAATTGAAAAAATGCACAAGAGGTAGAGATTTTTTTTTGTAATATATGTACAATAGTATAGTGAATAGTCAAACAATAGAGGATGTGCAAACAATGGAAAAGGTAGACCATATCGGAATTGCTGTAAAAAGCTTAGAAAACTCTTTACCATACTATACTGAAATTTTAGGCTTGAAACTTATACATATTGAGGAAGTAGAATCCGAAAAAGTAAGAGTAGCTTTTATCGACAGCGGAAATGTCAAACTAGAGTTACTGGAACCAATTGATGAGACTAGTACCATTCACGCCTTCATCGAAAAAAAGGGTGAAGGAATTCATCATGTCGCATTCGGAGTGAAAAACATTCAGGAGCGACTAGATGAGTTAAAGGAAAAGGGAGTTCGTTTAATACAAGAGACTCCTAAAATTGGGGCAGGAGGGGCTGAGGTTGCTTTCATTCACCCTAAATCTTCTGGTGGAGTTTTATATGAACTATGCGATAAATCAAGGGGAGCGAAATAACTAATGGATATCTACGAAAAAATTAATGATCTATATGACCGTAAACGTAAAGTGGAATTAGGTGGAGGAGACGAAAGAATAGAAAAACAGCATGAAAAAGGGAAGCTGACTGCTAGAGAAAGAATTGAACTGCTAGTAGATGAAGGATCTTTTGTTGAGTTGAATCCATTTATAAAACATCGTACGGTTGACTTTGGCATGGACAAGCAAGAGGGGCCAGGAGATGGTGTTGTTACAGGATACGGAAAAGTAAATGGTCGAGCTATATACCTATTTTCACAAGACTTTACTGTTTTCGGCGGGGCTCTAGGAGAGATGCACGCACTTAAAATTTCCAACGTGATGGACTTGGCTGCTAAAAACGGTGCTCCGTTTATAGGTTTAAATGATTCAGGCGGTGCACGTATTCAAGAAGGCGTTGTTTCTTTAGATGGATATGGACAAATTTTCTACCGTAATGCTATCTACTCCGGTGTTATTCCACAAATATCTGTAATTCTCGGACCTTGTGCGGGTGGAGCGGTTTACTCCCCAGCTATTACAGACTTTGTGTTTATGACAGATGAAACAAGCCAAATGTTTATTACAGGACCTAAGGTAATTGAAACAGTTACAGGAGAGAAGATATCTTCAGAAGATCTTGGAGGTTCTAAAGTACATAATACGATTAGTGGTAATGCACACTTCCGCGGTAAAACAGAAGAAGAAGTTTTACAAAGTGTAAGACAGCTATTGAGCTACCTTCCACAAAGCTTTGAGGAAAAACCACCAGTTCTAGAGCCATTAGAAGAAGATGATGACCGCCCAGATTTAGCAGACATCGTACCTTTTGAAGCAATTCGTCCATATGATATTCGTAAAGTAATCGATCAGGTCGTTGACAAGGATTCATTTATGGAGGTTCATAAAGAGTTTGCAAAGAATATAGTAGTAGGCTTGGCTCGTATTAAAGGAGAGGTTGTAGGATTAATCTGTAACCAACCGAAAGTTATGGCTGGTGGACTCGATATCGACTCGTCTGATAAGGCAGCTAGGTTCATTCGCTTCTGTGATTCCTTCAATATTCCCTTAATCACGTTTGAAGATGTGACTGGCTTCTTCCCAGGGATAAAACAAGAGCATGGTGGTATTATACGACACGGTGCAAAGATTTTATTCGCTTATTCGGAAGCTACAGTTCCAAAGATGACTGTTATTTTACGTAAAGCATATGGTGGAGCATATGTGGCGCTTAACTCTAAATCTATCGGGGCAGATCTAGTTTTTGCTTGGCCAAATGCCGAAATTGCGGTTATGGGGCCACAGGGAGCAGCAAATATTATTTTTGCTCGAGAAATTGCCTCTAGCGATAATCCTGAACAGGTTCGTGCTGAAAAGATTGAAGAGTATCGTGAAAAATTTGCGAATCCATATGTAGCAGCTTCCATGGGGATGGTAGATGATGTTATTGATCCGAGAGAGACTCGCATCAAGTTAATCCAAGGACTAGAGATGATGCGTAACAAGAAAGAAACTAGACCTAAGAAAAAGCATGGGAATATCCCATTATAAAGGAGTCTTTTACAAGATGAATCGTTTAATAGAAGAATTTTTTGAATTAGTGAAGATAGATTCTGAAACAAAGCATGAGCAAGTTATTGCACCAATTTTAAAGAATAAGCTCGAGCAGCTCGGTTTTTCAGTTCTGGAAGATGACTCAGCACAGAGAAATGGACATGGAGCTGGTAATTTAATCGCTACCTTGAAGGGAAATAAGTCTTCGGCAGATAGCATCTACTTTACTACTCACATGGATACGGTTGTGCCAGGTAAGGGAATCCAACCAGTTATTAAAGAGGATGGCTATATTTACTCAGATGGTACCACTATACTAGGTGCTGATGATAAAGCAGGGATTGCAGCATTATTCGAAGCAATACGTCGTTTAAAAGAGCAGTCCATCGAGCATGGAGATATACAAGTGGTCATAACTGCTGGAGAAGAAAGTGGCCTAGTTGGAGCTAAGGAAATGGACCCTTCCTTGCTAACTGCAACTTACGGTTATGCTATAGACAGTGATGGAGAAGTAGGCGGTATTGTTACTGCAGCACCTTATCAAGCAAAGCTTTGGACTACCATTACTGGAAAAACTGCGCATGCCGGTGTTGCTCCTGAAAAAGGTGTTTCAGCGATTACATTAGCTGCTAAAGGAATCGCAGCTATGAAATTAGGTAGAATAGATTATGAAACAACTGCTAATATAGGTCGCTTCGAGGGTGGTCAGGCAACAAATATTGTTTGCGATACTGTTCATATTTTATCAGAGGCTCGTTCTATCGATAAAGAAAAGCTAGATGCACAGGTTGAGCATATGGTAAATACATTTGCAGAAAAAGCAGAGCAATTCGGTGGAACAGCTACTACGGAAACTAAATTAATGTATCCAGGCTTCCGTTTTGAAGAAAATCATCAAGTCGTACAGGTTGCAAAGCGTGCGGTTGAAAATATAGGAAGAAAAGCCGATATAAAAACAAGCGGTGGTGGTAGCGATGCCAATGTAATAGCTGGCTTTGGTGTACCAACAGTAATTCTTTCAGTCGGTTATGAGGAAATCCATACCACAAATGAAAGAATGCCAGTGGAGGAACTTGAAAAACTAGCAGATTTACTTGTAGAAATCGTAAAGGTTGCCGCAGAATAATGCACCAGGAGGTTTTAATCCATGTCTTCTCAAAAGGTAGTTGTGTTTCAATCCGGAAATGAAGAATATGCAGTATCTATTGATCATGTAGTTTCTATCGAAAAGCTAGAAAAAGTTAATCCTATCCCTCATTTACCGACTTATTTGATAGGATTGATGAAAATTAGAGGAGAGCTTGTGCCTATAATTGATTTTGAACAGATTCTATATAATCAGAGTGGTCTTATGAATGCTAATGCCCGTGTTGTTACGATGCATACGGAAGAAATGTCAGTTGGTATTCTTGTAAAAGAGGCAAAGGAGATTTTAGATATCCCTTCTGAATCTTTAAAACAGCTGGGTATTATGAATTATTCTAAGACAAAATATTTCACGAATATTGCTAATCTTGAAGATAGAATGATTACAATTATAGACCCTTCTATTTTAGTCCGTTCATTAGAAGGCATACAAGACATACAATCTTATTTAGAAGACAATAAAGGAAACCTTGAAGTAAGTAGTATATAATATTAGACATGGGTAAGTTCTGTTTTACGATTGGACAGTGGAAGGTAGCTATTAAATGGCTACCTTTTTTCCCTTTTTATTTTGAAGGAGTTAAAGATGTAGAAGAGGTGAAGAGACTTGACTAAACGAAACAGAATCATTTTTCACTTAGACATGAATAGCTTTTATGCATCTGTAGAACAAGCACATAACCCTTCTTTAAAAGGTAAGCCAATCGCAGTCGCTGGGAATCCGAAGGAACGTAGAGGAATATTAGTAACATGCTCCTACGAGGCAAGAGCAAGGGGCATTTATACAACCATGTCAGTATGGGAGGCTAAAAGAAAATGCCCGGAACTAATTTTATTGCCTCCTAATTTTGAAAGTTATAGAGCCGCCTCAAAAGCAATGTTTGATATTTTACGGTCTTATACTCCAATGGTAGAGCCTGTCTCTATTGATGAAGGCTATATAGATTTAACCGATGTTGATATACAAAATGATGCAGTAGGATTTGCAAAATCCATTCAACAAAGAATATTGCGAGAGTTAGATTTACCTTGCTCTATTGGCATTGCTCCTAATAAATTCTTAGCTAAGACAGCCTCCAATATGAAAAAGCCGATGGGTATTACTGTGCTGAGAAAACGAGAGGTCTCACAACAACTATGGCACTTACCAGTAATCGAAATGCATGGCGTTGGGGAAAGCACCTCTAAAAAACTAGAATCATTGGGTATTATAACCATTGGAAATATAGCTAGTGCCAATCCTGAAATTTTAAAATCAAAGCTAGGTAAAGCTGGTGCTAGGTTATATAATCGTTCTCATGGCATAGACGATCGTGAAGTAAATCCAGAATCTATTTTTGAAACAAAAAGCGTAGGTAATTCTACTACATTACCATATGATGAAACAAATATGGATGAGCTTCAAAAAGTACTCAGAAGACTATCTGGGAAAGTCGCATCACGGTTAGAATCTAAAAACCTCGCTGGACGTTCTATCACAATACATATTCGGGATGCTAGTTGGAAAAATAAAACGAGAAGTAAGACTGTAACTAATCGCCTCTTTAAAGAGGATGAAATATTTCAGCTAGCCTTTCAATTATTTGAATCAGCTTGGAATAGCGAGCCTATTCGACTGCTTGGCGTCACAGTTAACAATGTATTTGATAAGGGAGAATCAGTAGAGCAATTATCTATTTTTAACTATGAAGAGCATGCAAAAGAGGAGCCAATATTAAAGCTTGTGGAACAGCTTCAAACAAAATTTGGAGCAGGGATTATTAAAAGAGGTATTAAGTTGGATAAAAAGCCTTCTTTTGAATCTAAAACAAGTTTTAGTAAAGACTTTTTAGATGACCACGAAAGATAAAAAATCAATTTAATAAGAACAGGGGTTTTACGAGTAGATGAAGAAAACAAAAACACCAGAAACGATAGGTCGAATTATTATGATAATTATAGGCGCTGTGATTGCTGCCTATGCACTAGAAGCTGTATTAATCCCAAACTCTGTAATTGACGGCGGAGTGACAGGTGTCAGTATCATGGGGAATTATTTATTTGAAATCCCATTAGGAATCCTACTATTTGTCTTAAACATTCCTTTTATTTATTTAGGTTATAAACAGGTTGGTAAGACGTTTGCTTTATTTAGTATCATTGGTATCGCCGCATTATCAGTCTCCACTGTTTTGTTACATCATATTAATCCGATTTTAAGTGCGGAAGACCCGTTACTTGTAGTATTATCCGGTGGTGTAATGCTTGGGGTAGGTATTGGTATTGTACTTCGTAACGGTGGTGCACTTGATGGAGCAGAGGTACTCGCCGTTCTAGTTTCACGTAAAGTACCATTTTCAGTGGGAGATATTATATTATTTATAAATGCATTTATCTTTGTTGGTGCAGGGTTCATATATGGTCTAGAGAGTGCACTGTATTCGGCTACTACTTATTATATTGCTAAAATAGTCATTGACGTTATTCAAGTAGGTCTTGAAAAATCCAAATCTGCTAGGATTGTTAGTAAGCATTCAGAGGAAATTGGAGCAGCTATTCAGGATAGACTTGGTCGAGGGGTAACCTATTCGAATGGAAGAGGCGGATTTACCAACGAAACAATTGACATTGTTACGTGTGTCATTACTCGAATGGAAGAAAACAAACTAATTACAATTATTAAAGAAAAGGATCCAAGTGCATTTGTAGTAATTACCGATGTAGCTGAGGTTCGCGGTGGCAGTTTCAAAAAGCGTGACATTCATTAATCAAAAACCGTTAAATGAGTTTAAAACTCATTTAACGGTTTTTTAGGTTACGATAAATATTTCAGGAAACAATAGCATGTTTGTATAAGTGCTAATCATGAACATACTATTGTCCCAAGCGCTCATAATGTTAAAATGATATATAACGAAGATTATATAAAATAAGGAAGTTGGATATATATGCAAATTTTGTTTTTAGGTACCGGAGCAGGTATGCCCTCTAAGCAACGTAACACAAGCTCAATGATTTTAAAGCTACTGGAGGAAAGAGGGACTTATTGGATGTTTGATTGTGGGGAAGCAACCCAGCATCAAATTCTTCGAACAACTATTAAACCGAGAAAACTAGAAAAAATATTTATCACTCATTTGCATGGAGATCACATTTATGGTTTGCCAGGGCTGCTAGGCTCTAGGTCTTTTCTAGCTGGCGACGAGCAGCTAACTATATACGGTCCAAAGGGTGTAAAAGATTGGTTAGAAGTTACTTTATCTACGTCCCAAACTCGATTAAAATATCCTCTTCAAATCGTAGAGATAGAAGAGGGAATAATCTTTGAGGATGAACAGTTTATTGTAGAAGCAAGAATGCTTGAGCATGTTATTCCTTGTTATGGGTATCGTGTAACCCAAAAGCAACTTCCTCCTGAGTTACTAATCGAGAAGGCGGATGCTCTAGGGGTTCCAAGAGGTCCATTATTAAGGCTATTAAAATCCGGTGAGGATGTTATATTACCAGATGGGAAAACAGTCAAGAGCTCTGATGTAACAGGACAACCCAAAAATGGGTTTAAGGTTACCATTTTAGGTGACACGAGACATTGCGAAAATTCTATTCTTTTAGCAAAGGACTCAGATATATTAATACATGAGGGTACCTTCGACACTGGGACGGAGGAGCTTGCCAGAGAATATGGGCATTCGACAATTACTGATGCTGCAAATGTCTGTGAAAGTGCTGGAGCTAAAAATTTAATAGTCAACCATATAAGTGCTCGTTTCATGGCAGAGGATTTAAAAACCTTGCTAAATCAAGTTTCTTCCTATAATTTCCCTATTTATATTGCAGATGATTTTAATGAGTTCAATTATATAAACGGTCAATTAGAAAAATTGGAAAACTAAATGGCGGGTCAGAATTCCCGTTACAATAATAGCTAGGAGGTACTGCCTCAAACAATTAGAATGGTTAGATGTCGTCTTACGAAAATTCAGCAGGATTCATATAGAAATAAAACAGTGAAATCAAATTGAGGATTTCACTGTTTTATATTTATGAACTAGTTTTTCCAAGTTTTGTTCTAATATAGGATTTAGGGATGGTTTCTTACAGATATTCGTCTGATTGCCTATTCATACTGTTTCCCAAGTATACGTGATTTTTGCTGAGCAGCATCTATGCATGCAAAAATAGCCTCGTCGACCTTGTGTGACATGAGCTGCTCAATGCCTGCCTCTGTTGTACCTCCTGGACTCGTAACCTTTCTTCTAAGCTCAGCAGGCTCCACACTGCCGTTCATAAGCATATGCGCTGCCCCCTTCATCGTTTGAAAGAACAATTGACGGGCATCTTCCTTACTTAGCCCGTGCAAAACAGCCGCTGCTTCAAATTGTTCAGCAAAATAGTATAGATACGCTGGTCCGCTTCCGGACAGGGCAGTTACTACATGCATATCCTCCTCTTCTACTAGCATGACAGTTCCTATTGATTCTAATAAGTTTATTATTACCTTTTTAGATAAATCATTTATTTTGTCATTACAGCAAAGGGCAGAAGCACTCAAACCAACAGAGGCAGAGGTGTTAGGCATAACACGTGCAATTGGTCGCTCTCCAAGGTACGACTCTATTGTTTGGATGGAAACACCCGCAATGACAGATACAATTGTAGCCGTCTTATTTATATATAAAGAGATATCTTTGCAAGCGTCTATGGCATCTTTTGGTTTCATAGCAAGAAATACAATGTCAGCTTTTTGCAGAGCAAGCTTTTCTGAGCACATAATATCGATTTGGTACTTAGATTGTAAATACTGAAGGTGTTTCTGATCTGATTTATTCATCACACAAATGGAATCCGGAGAAACTTTATTTTCCTCCAATAAGCCGTGGATAATAGCTTCAGCCATGGAGCCAGCCCCTACAAAAACTATATTAGTCATACGTTTATCCTCCTTCAAGTAAGTTTTATCTATAATTTTCTTTTCGTAATAATAAGCAAACATTAGATAACATTAAATTATCATCTAAATATCCTTTCAATGATCAACAACGAGTTATATCATATGGGGAGTAAGAGGATAAAAAAGAATCCTTCTTATTGCTTTGAATAGGGAATTCCATATCCAGTACATGTATCATATTTTGGAAGTCTTCCATCAACTCACCCCTAGTTTTGAATATAAAAAAACGCTCCCGTCCCTATATTAAATAAGGACGAAAACGTTTGATTTCCGCGGTACCACCTAAGTTTGCTATAAAATAGCACATCTTTTTCCTTCTTATCGCGAAGGTCACGACTATGTTTACATAGTTGCTCCGAAGCAGGTTCCTTATATGAGAGGGAGATGAAATTTTCAGCAGGCATTTCACTCTCTTTACTCCATCATATATGTACTAGTCTTCTTCATAGCAAGAATTATCTGAATTAATGAAATTATAGAGGTCATTTTATAAAAAGTCAATCTAATTTAGTGACTCCTAACTTATTAACCTGTAAAATAAATGAATAGTCATTCATGTAAAGGAGAAACACAAAGATGATACATAAGATAATTATTCCGACGCCTTTTGCTGTAGGGGATGTTAATGCATACCTTATAAAAGGAGACGTACTTACTCTAGTAGATGCAGGACCAAAAACAGAACAAGCACTAGTAGCTTTAAAAAATGGTATAAACGAAGCAGGTTATGAACTCGATGATATAGAACAAGTCATCCTTAGTCATCATCATCCTGATCATTCGGGTTGGATCGAGGCGTTTGAAAAAGCCCGGATTCTAGGACATGAATATAACCAAGTGTGGCTAAGAAAAGACCAAGCATTTTTATCTTATCATGATGAATTTTATTATAAATGTCTGGTCGAGGAAGGTGTTCCTAAACAATACTTAAAATGGATTGAAAAAATGAGAAGACCATTAAACTTCATCGGTAATCGTTCATTAGATGCGGTGTTGAAGGAAGGAGATGCCATACCAGGTCATCCAGATATGCAGGTTTTAGAAACTTTGGGTCATGCGCAGAGTCATATTTCCTTATGGGACGAACAAAATGGGGTGTTAATTGGTGGGGATTTAATCCTTGAAAAAATTTCTTCTAATCCATTAATAGAACCACCGTTGGACAAATCCGCACCTCGCCCAAAATCGATGCTTCAGTATAATGAAGCGTTAAAAAGAGTGCAAGCATTGGGCATTCAAAAGGTATACAGTGGCCATGGAAATGAGGTATTTGGAGTCGCTGATTTAATATCTTCTCGTTTAGTAAGACAACGGGAGAGAGCATTACATGTTCTTGAAATGATGAAGGATGGGGAAAAGACTATTTTTGAACTAACTCAGAGGTTGTTTCCAAAGGTCTACGAAAAAGAGCTTGGTTTGACATTATCTGAAACAATCGGTCAAATAGATTATTTAATGGACGAAGATCTCATTCAAGAAAAGCGGACAGATGAAGGGATTCTTTTATATGAACAAGCGTAAGAGGATTCTCATTACTGGTGCCACAAGTGGTATAGGATTTATGCTGGCGCTACAACTGCATAAGGATGGTCATCAGGTTTATGCAACAGGGAGAAATATTAATGCCCTAGGTCAGCTGGAAAAGCAAGGAGTCCATGTCCTTGTTGCTGATTTAACGAAAGAAACGGCTTATGAAAATCTCTTTGAGAAGGTGGAAACTCCAGATGTTGTCATATTAAACGCAGGAGTGGGTACCTTTGCTTATCTAACAGATTTAACGGAAGAACAGATAGATCAAATGCTGAGTGTGAATGTAAAAGCACCTATTATGCTCACCAACTATTTTGCTAAGCTGATGAAAGAGAGAAATACAGGACATTTTATTTTTGTAGCATCACAGGCAGGTAAGGTTGCCACACCTAAGGCTTCTGCTTATGCAGCATCTAAGCATGCAATCATTGGGTTTGCAAATGCAGCTCGAATGGAATTAAAGGAATATGGTATTCAAGTGAGCACTATTAATCCTGGTCCGATAGATACTCCATTTTTAGATTTAGCAGACCAAACAGGGGGCTACCGTGAGAAAATGAGCAAACATTTGCTTTCTCCTCAAAATGTCGTAGATGCTATTAAGAAAGTCATTGATAAGCCTGTTAGAGAGGTAGATTTACCTTTTTATATGAGTTTCACTAGTAAGTTATATGCTGTTTTTCCCAAAACCGTTGAATTACTAGGTAAAAGCTTTTTCAATAAAAAATAACGAAAAAACCAATCAATGCAAAGCAATAGTTGATTGGTTTTTTGTATGATCAAGATACTTTTCCTTGATAAACATTCAGTAGTTGATCGAGCTCTTGGCTACATGCTACTACAACAGGATGAGTAAACCCGAGACTTTTTGCTTTTTTGTACATATCATTTCTTTTACTAGTTATTAAGATCAATAAAGATGTTTCATGCCACTTGGTTTCCACTGATATTTTCCTCCGTTTAACAGATTTTTACTGTAATGGTTTCTTGGTATAATGATGAACTTTTTTTATTGTAAAGTATCATTAATGAAAAATTTGTCAAACTGTGGAGGAAACTAAAATATTTTTTATTTTTTTATTGTATTTATGCATCTATGTAGTAGAAATGTTGCTTCCTTAAACTCTAAGAAAGAGAATTTGACTAGTATTTTAAGATTCATGTATATAGCTATTATTAACCTAGGTACTTAGTACTTATTTCGAGTTCTTGAACTGCATACTCCATGCTATTGACAAAATACGCTTTACGGTCAATACGAGAACTAACGGACATATGTAATTGCTCATCCACGAAATGTAAGGCAACTCCATCTTCTACTGCATAACCAAGTTTCATTTTGTTTTCAGCAATCATTTCTTTATAAGCTGGTCTTCTTTTACTTTCTCCATCGTAGTGTGGACAATTACTTCCTTTTAAAATTCCAAGACAGTCAAGCTTATATAACGGACCATTTAATGGATCGGTCAGTCCTTCCTCAAACCAGCAGATAGAACCTGCACTAAGACCTGCTAAAATAATTTCTTTTTTATATGCTTTTAAAAGAATAGAATCTAGTCCCCATTCCTGCCAAAGCACTAACATATTTCGAGTATTTCCTCCACCGACATACAGAATATCCTGCTCCAAAATAAACGCTTCCAAGTCACTAAAGTTGGGCTCGAATAAGGAAAGATGAGAAGTCGAGCACTCTAGCTTATTAAAAGATTCGTAAAAACGGTTTGTGTAGTTATCTTGATCCCCACTTGCAGTTGGTATAAAGCAAACCTTAGGTGATTGCTTCTTTGCTTGCCCTAATATGTATTGGTCTAACAGTGGATTGTCGGGCTCCATGGAGAAACCACCACCGCCCATTGCAATAATTTGTCTCATTTAAACACTCCTTCTATGGTTAATAGTTATTGTTCTACATAAGTTCATTCTAATGGTGGAAGTAAGGATTTTATATTACATGATACAATTTATGGAAAAGGGGACAGTGAGATGAATGATTGGCAAAATAGCATAGCTCAAATAAGAATTGCAAGACCTACTGATAAGTTAAGTCAGGTTGTTGATTTTTACCATAAAGGCTTAGGATTAAAAATAATTGGAAGCTTCAAGGATCATGACGGCTACGATGGGGTGATGATTGGTTTGCCAAACAAGTTGTACCACTTAGAATTTACTGCTCATAAGGACGTTTCTCCATGTCCTAGTCCGTCTAAGGATAATTTACTCGTATTTTATATACCTCAAAAATACATTCTAGACACTCTTGTAAATCAATTAATTGATATGGGATACCCTACTGTCTCATCAGAAAATCCATATTGGGAGAAGAATGGGGTTACATTTGAAGATCCAGACGGGTGGAGAGGGGTTCTCATGAACGATTCAGGAATCTGACATATTAAATAGATTGCAAATGAAGAGGCTTTGAAATAAAGCATAGTTGTTTTCCGTTCCAGCGGACGCTTTCCGGGGGCACGGCTTCAATCTCCTCGTCGCTTTGCTCCTGCGGGGCTTTCAGCTCGTGCTGTTCCCCCAGGAGTCGCCGCCTTCTCTCCAAACAACAATAATAGAGAAATTTTATTAAAAAATAAGTTACCTATAATAATAAAGACGTGAAGTCAAGTTGCTTATTTGACTTCTTTTAATTTATTGATTAGGTATGTCCCGGTCTCTTCAATTTTATATACAAAAGGACGCTCCTACTAACACCGCACATCTTTGAGACGAATGTATTTATATTTAAGAATACTAGTCGTGTAATTAGAATTTTTAGACATTTAAATATTATCATAGTATTTAAGCAATGTGAACAGCGTATGACGACTACTGGTCTTGGGGAATTCATTATACATATAAGTTATTTTGGTTTAGTAATGCTGTAGAATTATCTATGAGCAATAGATTTTATTTAAAGAATAGTTTTTCATTGACATTATACCTATAGGGGTATAATGTAAAGGATGAAAGTAAATGAAATTAAACTATATACTTGATTTTTTAGAACATTCCTTATGTAGGGATTGCAGTAGTAGATGTTATTATAACTGGCATACATAAGCAATGCGTGATGACAATAGCATCGCGTTTTTCAAATTTAAAGATTCTTGAAACCCTAGCTAATGATATAAATAATCGTATGGAGGTAATATGGATGAAGAAAATCGTGGTTATTGGTGGTGTGGCTGGTGGAGCTTCAGCAGCTGCCAGAATTCGACGTTTAGATGAGCAAGCACATATTGTTATGTTTGAAAAAGGTCCGCATGTATCTTTTTCAAATTGTTCCTTACCATTTCATTTAAGCGGAATCGTGGAAGATAGTAAGCGTCTACTAATGATGACGCCAGATTCGTTTGAATCGAAATATAATATTGATGCACGAGTTAACAACGAAGTCGTTTCAATAAACCGTGATGACAAAACTGTTACGATAAAAAATGTGATAACAGGTGAGCTGTCTACTGAATCATACGATAAGTTAATTTTATCGCCAGGTGCGAGTCCGATTGTACCGAAACTACCAGGAACCGATTTACCACATGTATTTACGGTGCGTAATGTAGTAGATATTGAACGGTTGCAAAATGCGATTGTCCAAAAAGACGCAAAAAAAATTGCGATTATTGGTGGTGGGTTTATAGGTGTAGAGGTGGCTGAAAACCTTCGATTAGCTGGACGTGATGTTGCATTAGTTGAACATGGAACTCAGATTCTCAAACCATTCGATGAAGATATGGTACAAATATTGCATAAAGAAATGATGGATCAGGGTATTGAGTTAGTTGTCGACGATGGTTTAGCTGAAATTAATTTGTCCTCAATTACTTTAAGTTCTGGCAAAGTGATTGAAGCGGATATCGTAGTATTGGCAATTGGTGTTCGTCCAGAGACATCTCTGGCGGTTGACGCAGAACTTGAGATTGGTGAAACTGGAGCAATTAAAGTAAATCAAAATTATCAAACGAATGATTCAAATATCTATGCTGTTGGAGACGCAATCGAAGTTTATCATCGCCTAATGAATAAACCAACTCGTTTAGCATTAGCGGGACCAGCACAGCGTCAAGCACGTGCAGCTGCAGATCATATTTATGGTATTCCTAATATGAATAAAGGTGTAATTGGTTCTACAAGTATTCAGGTGTTTGATTTTGCAGCAGCAGCTACAGGATTAAATGAACGTACTGCGAAAGAAATTGGTATACCAGTGGATGCTGTATACGTAATTGCCTCAGATAAAGTTGGACTGATGCCCTCGAGCAATCCATTACATTTTAAATTGATTTATGAAGTGCCTACAGGACGTGTTGTGGGTGCGCAAGCTATTGGAAAAGGTAATGCAGATAAGCGTATTGATGTGATTGCAACTCTTATTACCATGAATGGGACAATTGAAGACTTAAAAGACTTAGAGCTTTCTTATTCTCCTATGTTCTCTACAGCAAAAGATGTCGTGAATTTAGCGGCACTTGTGGCAACGAATATTATGGCAGGACGTTTTAAACAAGTACGTGTGAGTGAAGTACGTGCATTAGTTGAATCGGGAGCATTTATTGTAGATGTGAGAGAGCCCAATGAATTTGAAAAAGGTGCACTGAAGGGGGCCAAGAATATTCCTTTGAGTCAGTTACGTGAACGGATGCATGAGATTCCGAAAGGTATCCCTGTTTATGTACATTGTCGCTCCGCGCAGCGCAGTTATAATGCTGTCATGGCATTAGAGCATAATGGTTATGATCATGTATATAATATTTCAGGCTCCTATCTAGGAATCAGCCTATATGAATATTTTAATGACCAGCAGCAAGGTCGTGAACCAATCGTAACGGAATATAATTTTAAATAATAGCATTGGGAGAGAGTGATATAACTTATATTGACAGGAGATGTTTATGACTTATATAACTTTGGGACAATTTTCTATCCCCATTTCTTGGATTGCATTTTTTATAGCAATTCTCTACAGCGATTTTAGAAATAAAAATAAAGATGAAATTACTGATAAAATAATCAGTCGTCTTTTTTGGGTTTACGTTTTAATCTGGAAACTAAGTTATATCATTTTTGCCTGGGAAAGTTTTGTACAAGCACCTATGTCAATACTCTATTTTGATGGCGGATTAAAAGGAAGTATTTTAGCCTTTCTTGTCATGATGATTGTACTTATAAAATACCGAAAGGAAATTGATTGGGAGGTGCTGTTAAAGTATTGGGCACGCTTTATAACAGCCCATCAATTAGCTAGTTCTATATTAATGGAGCAATGGCTTATTGCGCTTATTTGGATAGCGCTATTACTCTTACTAGAACGAAAATGGAAACATTGGATATTACTAGCTCAATGGCCATTCCTTTTGTGGTTAGGTGGGTGGCTTGATGAGCTAGTCATTGCTCATTTATTAGTCATTCTTTCTTCGATTTTAAGAAGTAAAGGTTATCAGCATATCGCATTAATTGGTGTGCTTAGCTTAATGGCCATGACATTAAGCGATTTGCGCATAACCATTTCTACAACGCCCAGAGAGTCAATCGATTTAGAGACTACCACAAATGATAAATATAATTTATCTGAGAAGGATCAGATGCTGACAGTCGTAAATTTCTTTGCAACCTGGTGCCCACCATGTCAGGCAGAAATGCCTCACTTACAAAGTTTTTCTGAAGACTTACCAGATCAAGTGGAGCTGATTGGGGTTAATTTGACTGACCGTGATAATGGTCCGAAAGCGTTAGCAGAGTTTATGGCAACATATGAAGTGACGTATCCTATTTTGTTAGATGAAGAGGATCGATTTGGTAGGTCCTATAATATTGTTTCAATACCCACTACGGTACTTCTCAATAAGGACGGGCAAGAGCTTGAACGGATTATAGGACCAGTAAGTGAAGAAGCCTTACGAAATCTAACAAACAAGTATAGATGATTTATCTCATCAAATGATAGGAAGTGGTCACCCTAGATCCTTTAATGACCTTCATATTCTGTTTCTCGCAAATGAGATTCAAAGCATTTAATCTTTTGTATTGACATATACCCTATGGGGTAGTATTATGTGTTTAGAACAAATTTAGATTAAATGAGGTGAGATGATGCAATACGATGCGAAGGTTACAGCCAGAATGAAAAAAGTAGAAGGCCAGCTTAGAGGTATACTACGCATGATGGAAGAAGAAAAAGATTGTAAAGATGTAATTACACAACTAAGTGCTGTTCGTTCTGCTGTAGATCGTACAATTGGTGTTATTGTCACAGATAATTTAGTTGAGTGTTTATCTAAAGAAAGTGAAGAAACACTTGATAAAAATGCAATGGTAAAGCAAGCAGTTGATCTATTAGTAAAAAGTCGATAAGACTTTTTATTTTTAAAATAAAAAATACCTATACGGGTAAGGAGATATTTATGGAAAAGAAAAGGACAACAATCGTTTTATTTAGTGGAGATTATGACAAGGCAATGGCTGCCTATATTATTGCAAATGGTGCAGCAGCTTATGACCACGAAGTAACTATTTTTCACACGTTTTGGGGAATTAATGCGTTACGTAAACAAGAACCAGTTGATGTAAAAAAAGGATTTCTAGAAAAAATGTTTGCAAAGATGATGCCTCGAGGTGCAGAAAAGCTCGGTTTATCAAAAATGCAGATGCTAGGAATGGGACCAAAAATGATCAAGCATGTGATGAAAAAGCACAATGCATTAACGCTAACACAGCTTGTGGAGATGGCTCAAGAGCAAGATATTAAAATAGTAACTTGTACGATGACAATGGATTTACTTGGCCTTCAAAAAGAAGAGCTTTTAGATGGTATTCAATATGCAGGTGTTGCAGCTTATTTAGCAGATGCAGAAAATGGCAATGTAAACTTATTCATATAAGAGGTGACATATGGAAACAATACTTATCATAGCAGTCGTAGCAGTATTTTTAATATGGCGCTTTAAGCCGACAAAAGGTATCCAAAATATATCTACGGGTCAGTTAAAACAAATGATTAACGATAAGGATAAAGTATTTGTCGATGTAAGAACAAAAGGTGAATTTAAATCACGAAATATACCCCAGTTTAAAAATATACCACTTGGTTCTGATCTTTCGAAGTTACCAAAAGACAAGGAAATCATTGTAATCTGTCAAAGTGGAATGCGCTCAAGTCAAGCGTGTAAACAATTAAAAAAATTGGGATTTACTAAAGTAACGAATGTCCGTGGTGGCATGAGTGCATATTAGGAGGATATTAACATGAAAACAATTTTACCAGAGGAAGTACAACAAAAGTTACAAGCAGGGGAAGATTTAAATTTAATTGACGTGCGTGAGGTTTCTGAAGTTGAGGCAGGCCATATCCCTGGCATCATCCATATACCACTAAACTTGTTAGAATTTCGTTTACACGAATTAGATAAAACTAAACCGTACATTATGGTTTGCCGTTCAGGTGGTCGCAGTGGCCAAGCAACAACGTTTTTAGAATCTCAAGGTTTTGATGTGACGAATATGTCTGGCGGAATGCTTGAATGGAATGGCGAAGTTAAATAAGTTACATTTAAAAAAAATAATTTATACCCTAACCGGTATAGGTGGAGGTAACAAATGTTTAAATCAGATGTGAAATTAGATGCAAAGGGCTTAGCTTGCCCAATGCCAATAGTAAAAACTAAAAAAGCAATGAACGATGTAGAAGAAGGTCAAGTTTTAGAAATCCAAGCTACAGATAAAGGCTCTGTCGCGGATTTAGCAGCTTGGTCAAAAACAGTAGGTCACCAATACATTGGTTCTCATGAAGAAAATGGTGTGTTTTATCATTATATACGAAAATGCAACCCGGAACTTAGCGAGCAACAAGAAAAATCATTTGAACAAACTGTTTCAAATGAAGAAGCAATTGCTGGCGATGGCTTAATCTTAGACGTACGTGAAGCTGCAGAATACGGGTTTGGACATATACCTGGTGCTAAATCCATCCCAATGGGTGAGTTAACAAACCGTTTAAATGAATTAGATAAAGATCAAACTATTTATGTTATTTGTCGTACGGGTACACGGTCTGATTTGGCCGCTCAGCAATTAGCTCAATCAGGCTTTAAAAATATATATAATGTCTTACCAGGTATGTCTGGATATGAAGGCGAATTACAGAAAGAGGTAGAATAATATGTCAAACAAAGTAGCAATCATTGCATCAAACGGCGGTTTATTTGATGCATATAAAGTATTTAACATCGCAACAGCAGCGGCAGCTTCTGATAAGGAAGTAGCAATTTTCTTTACTTTTGAAGGCTTGAACCTAATCCATAAGCAAGGTATGCACGCTCTTGAAATGCCAGTAGGCAAAGAGCATTTTGCTGAAGGCTTTGCTAATGCACAAGTACCAGCAATTCCTCAATTAGTTGAAATGGCTCAAGAGCTAGGTGTGAAATTTATTGCTTGCCAAATGACAATGGATGTTATGGGTTTAACAAAAAATGATTTTGTAGACGGTATCGATGTAGGTGGAGCGGTTACGTTTTTAGAATTCGCGAAAGAAGCATCACCAACTTTAACTTTTTAATTAGGTACGGGGAGGGAGATTCCCTTCCGACCTAAAAAATTTAAATAAAATTATACCTATGGGGGTACTTTATATGACAGTAAATATATGGTCAGCTGCTGATGTAGCTCGCAGAGTAATTGATAATAAAGATTTATTTATTTTAGACGTCCGTAATACGGATGCATTTGAAGATTGGAAAATTGAAGGACATAAATTTGAGTATTTAAATATTCCATATTTTGATCTTTTGGATGGTGTAGAAGAGATACTAGAGCAAATTCCTGCTGACAAAGATGTTTTAGTAGTATGTGCTAAGGAAGGCTCTTCTATTATGATTGCTGAAATGCTGTCGGATGCTGGTCGTGAAGTTGCTTATTTAGCCGGTGGGATGAAATCCTGGTCTATGTATTTAGAGCCAATTAAAGTAGGAGATCTTGCAAATGGTGGGGAGTTATATCAATTCGTACGTTTAGGAAAAGGTTGCTTATCTTACATGGCAATTTCTGAAGGTGAGGCAGCGCTAATAGATGCAGTCCGTTTCACAGAAGTATTTACAAAATTTGCACAGGAAAAAGGTGTAGAAATTAAGCATGTATTTGATACACATTTACACGCAGACCATATTTCCGGTGGACGTCACATCGCTGCTGAAACTGGAGCAACCTATTACTTACCACCGAAGGATGCAGAAGAGGTTGTATTTGACTATACACCTTTGACAGACGGGTTAGCTGTCCAGCTCGGTTCATCAAAAATTGAAGTAGGTGCACTTTACTCACCAGGCCACACGATTGGCTCAACGTCCTTTGTGATTGATGAAAAGTACTTATTGACCGGGGATATTCTATTTATCGACTCTATTGGCCGTCCAGATTTAGCCGGCCTTGCAGAAGATTGGGTAGCAGATTTACGTGAAACATTATATTCTCGTTATCGCTCTTTAGCGGAAGATTTAATCGTATTACCAGCACACTTTATGATTATTGAAGAATTAAACGAAAATGGTACAGTGGCAAAACGTTTAGGAGATCTTTTTGCAGAAAATCATGGGTTGAATGTGGAGGATGAGGAAGTATTCCGTTCAATGGTAACGGATAACTTACCACCTCAACCAAATGCATATCAGGAAATTCGTCACGTGAATATGGGGAAAGTTACACCAAGTGATGAAGAACAAACGGAAATGGAAATCGGTCCAAACCGTTGTGCGGTACGTTAATATAAACAATTTTTCATATACTTGTCTCATGAGGATAAGTTTATAAAGTCACTTACAAAAAATTATTCGAGAAGAGGAATATAACATGAACATTACAAAAACATTAGATGCAAAAGGATTAGCATGTCCAATGCCAATCGTACGTACGAAAAAGACAATTGATACGATTAATTCGGGTGAAGTACTAGAAGTACTTGCTACGGATAAAGGTGCTTTAAATGACTTCACAGCTTGGGCAGCAGCTGGCGGGCATACAATTGTTGAACAAAAAGAAGAAGACGGTGTATTATTCTTCTACATTCAGAAAGCTTAACAGTATAAATAGCGAGTAGAATATGCTTCTACTCGTTTTTTTTACAGAAAGAAGGGACATTATGGATTTTTCCATTACTTTTATAATTGTTATTTTTGCCCTTGGCTTTATAGGTTCATTTGTTTCGGGCATGCTAGGAGTTGGGGGCTCCATCATTAAATACCCCTTGCTATTATACGTTCCACCACTATTCGGACTGGTAGCATTTTCTGCACATGAAGTATCAGGAATTAGTGCTATTCAAGTATTCTTCGCTTCTATTGCAGGTGTTTGGGCATATCGAAAAAGTGGGCTGCTCCATAAGCAATTGATCATTTACATGGGTGGAGCAATCTTACTCGGAAGCTTTATTGGTAGTTACGGTTCAGGATTTTTATCTGAAGATGCTGTTAATATTGTGTACGGAACACTAGCTATTATTGCTGCAGTTATGATGTTTATCCCGCGTAAAACTGTAGAAGAAAACAGTAATATTTCATTCAATAAAGTTCTTGCAAGTAGTCTAGCGCTTATTGTTGGAGTTGGATCGGGGATTGTCGGAGCAGCGGGCGGCTTTTTACTCGTGCCAATTATGCTTACGGTTTTAAAAATACCAACACGTGTTACTATTGCAACCAGTCTAGCCATCACCTTTATTTCTTCTATTGGAGGTAGTGTAGGTAAAATTATGACTGGTCAAATTGAGTACTGGCCTGCGTTTATTATGATTATCGCAAGTATCATCGCAGCACCACTAGGGGCAAAAATAGGTCAAAAAATGAACGTGAAAATTTTACAATGGCTGCTAGCTATTATGATTGGTGCAACTGCAATTAAAATTTGGATTGATATTTTGCAATAGCTATTTAGGAACTTCGCTTTCTAAAAAGACTCAGAATAGATATACCAATTTCCATAAACATCAGAAAGTTGCTCAAATTAGATTATTATTTATCACTCATCATTCATAGCACGTCCTATTAGCTAATTACATCTTCAATGAAAAAAGTGCAAGGTAGATAGGTCATCACAAACCCAGTTGTTGTGATGGCTTATTTGTCTCTTCACTATAAAAGTTAACCCATCCTCTGTTGTAAAACAAATACATTTTTCTTCAAAACTCATGAAATAAAAATATGCATAAAGAGAGGTAAATCAATGAAAAAGTTATTATTTTTAGCACCTTTAGCATTATCTTTATACGCTTGTGGAGATGTTTCAGATATAGTAACAACAAAAAAAGAAGAAGCTACAAATACAGTGTCAGAAAATAAGGCAACAGAAAAAAAAGTCTCTATAGCTGAAGAGACTGAATGGGCAGTCGATGAACGTTTACAAGAACCGACTGAGGATACGACTTGTTATATGTGTAGTATGAAGGTATATACGAGAGAGAGTGAACAAGGGGTGTTCTCTGCACAAGCTATTCGAGAAAATGGCGAAATAGTTTTTTATGATGACATTGGTTGTTTATTAAATGATGAGTATGTCTATAACGTAGTAAATGAAAAATTTGTACGGGATTACCATACACTAAAATGGATTAGCACAGACGAGGCTTATGCTGTTAAAACTGATTTGAAATCGCCAATGAACTGGGGGTACATTTTCTTTAAATTTGAAGAGGATGCAAATGCATATATAGACGAGCATGAGCATTCTGCAATAGCTACTCTTGATGAGATTCAAATTCAAGCTATTGAACGTCATAAGAAAAAGAAAATGAACAGTACTGATCATACTCATGGTCAACATGAACATATAAATACCGAAAATTCTATGACAGATGAATCTAACCAAAATACTCCACAAGACAAATCTCATGAGTAGTGCAGGCAAATGAGGAAGTTTGTTTTCACTATTTGTTGTTTTATATTCGTACTGACATTCATCCCAACTCATTCTAATGCTGGACCAAAACATCCGCTGGGATTAAGTACCGCTTCACAAGTAGAAAAATCAGAAAAAAATGTAAAAAGCCGGTTGCAAAAGCTAATAGATAATACTGAATCTGGTGGTACTCTTTTATTAGAAGGAAGAGTTTATCGAGGATCATTAGTAATATCAAAGCCGATCACAATTGAGGGAGTGGAAGGTACTGAAATTCATTCCATATCAACAGTTCTAACGATTTCAGATACTGAAAATGTGGAAGTGAATAATATTGTTTTTCAAGCAGAGGATATATCGATCTTTGCAGATAATGTAAAAAATTTATCTTTAAAGAATATACAAATTGAAGAATCTAAACAAGGTATTAAAATAACAAATAGTGAAAATATTAGGCTAGAACATGTAAATATAATTGGTAATAATGGACATTTTTCAACAAAAGGACATGCTATTGCTATTTATAAATCTAAAAAAATTGAAGCTATTGACAGTTATATTGATGGGATGATGGATGGTTTTTATCTAGAAAGTGTAAGCGACATTGTACTTTCCGAAAATCTTATCCAAAATAGTCGGTATGCGATGCACATAATGTATGGCGAAGATGTAGAATTGTTGAACAATGAAGTGTTTAATAATATGACTGGTTTTATGGTGATGATTGCTGAAAATGTCCAGATTTTCAATAATATCGTGGCTAGAAATAATACATTAAATAGTTTAGGTGTCTATGTATATGACGTAAGGAATGTCATATTTGAAAATAACAAACTAAATGAAAATACGACGGCAATGGATGTACAGAATGCACGTGAAATGAATATTACACGAAACTTATTTTCAACTAACGGCACGGTACTGCAAGTAAGGCAATCTGGAGATGTATTAGTCCATCGTAACGAATTTCACGGAAATATACTAGCTGCACGTACAGATCAACAAGGAATCCAATTAAAAAGTAATTATTATGACGACTATAACGGAAAAGATTATGACGGTGATGGCATAGGGGATACCCCGTACATTGCGACAAACTCATTTGGTCAGTGGATGGTACGAAAACCTGTCTATCAATACTTCATGGAATCTCCAAGTGTTGTGACATTAAATATGATGGATACGGAAGTTACAGGGAATAATATGCTTGTGGTTGTAGACGAACAACCGACCATGCTTAAAAATCAGATCAACTTAGATTTAAAGATTCACATTTGGCAGCTGCTGACAAGTAGCTCCTTAATAATTGGAGCGTTTATCGTAAGGAGAAAATTAAAGTGAAATTATTAAAACTAGTTACATTTATATTATCAATTTTAATTTTAACAGCGTGTAGTGAACAAACGTATGATCCTAGAAAAATAAACCCTGAAACGGATGTCTGTTTTATTTGCAATATGAGCATAACGCATATGGATTTTACAGCACAGGTCGTACTGAAAAACGGGGATTATATTGTGTTTGACGATTTAGGTTGTTTAATGGAGTATGTTGTGCAAAGCGATGAGGGAAAAATAGGTGCAGGGTATATTAAAGATAATAATACTTCAAAATGGTTGGATATTGAAGAAGCATTCTATGTCTATTCAAAGGAATATTGGACACCGATGAATTATGGGGTACTTGCATTTAGTTCACTTGATGAAGCTAATGAGTATATGGTCAAGCAACCAGGTGAGCTTGTTTCTTACAAAGAACTACTAACATTTAAATGGGGAGTACATGAACACTAATGAGCATTCAAATGGTATTTCTCGAATGTAAGCAGCTTTTACGTAGTAAATGGATTCAAATTGTTACAATTTTGTTTGCAATCGTTTTCACAGCAATCTTGATGATTCAACATTTAGCCTTACCTGAAACGGATGGATTTACACGTCAAACGGCTTCTCTTTTAAATATTTTACTGTTTCTACTGCCTCTTTTTATGTTGACAATTGGAAGTATGAACATAGCGAGTGACAATGAGTCGGGCTGGTTAGGGCTACTTAGAACATATCCATTAACAATGAGACAATATGTGACGACAAAATATATTGCTCTTTGCTTAGTGTTTGCTGGGATTATTCTTTTTGTGTTTGCAGTAGCATTTTTTGTAGGTAGTTTCTTTGGGGGTCTGAAGTTGCCTCTATTTGCAATTAGTATCACTTTGCTTATTTTGTTCATTTTCAATGGATTAAGTGTTCTTTTAGGCTGTTTAGCAAAAAGCCGTCTACATGCACTAGCTATGGGACTAGGGGTTTGGTCCATAGTCAGTCTATTATTTTCTTA
Source organism: Psychrobacillus sp. MER TA 171 (assembly GCF_023713305.1). NCBI lineage: Bacteria > Bacillati > Bacillota > Bacilli > Caryophanales > Bacillaceae > Psychrobacillus > Psychrobacillus sp. MER TA 171. Next base: position 46,328 of record NZ_JAMAWN010000003.1, read on the forward strand.
TATCATTATGGCAATAGGTACGTTTTCTTCAGAAAACTTACTACATAAGCTAGTTATCTTAATAATTCATATTAATCCACTTGAATGGATTCGCTACGGATACTTTGTCTTTTCTGAGCAAACAGCCGTACTAGGTCCTGCCTTTTATGGGATTTCAAAATTTTATTCTACACCATCTGGTTATTTCTTTTTTTTACTTATTTCTAGCTTATGGGTTATAGGGTCTCTCATTATGGCAACATTTATCTTAAAGATTCGAGGTAAGAGAGTATGACGATTCAACTTCACAATGTAACGAAGGTGTTCAAAGAGAATCGAGGTATTTTTGATATTAGTTTTACGTTGAGGCCTGGTGATATTACAGCGATAGTAGGTTCAAATGGTGCAGGTAAAAGTACGATAATAAATATTTTAACGAATTCTTTAAGTCAAGATAGCGGTGACATTATTCGCGAATCTCCTGACGCTCGTTATATGCCAGATGATATTGAATTTCCTGATACGTTAACCGCAGAGGAAATTATTCGTTTTCTTGGACATTTGAAAAGAGTTCCTATAAAAAGACAAGCGGAGTTACTAGAAAAAGTAGGATTATCTGAGGTGAAAAGGTTAAAAATCGGCCAGTTTTCAAAAGGTATGCGTCAACGATTAAACTTAGCGCAGAGCTTGATAGGTGATAGCCAACTCTATATTTTAGATGAGCCGACTAATGGATTAGATCCTTACTGGATTGCCAGATTAAAGGTAATGCTAGAAGAAGAGAGAGCCAACAATCAAATAGTCCTTTTTTCAACGCATCTCCTCAGCCTAGCAGAAGAAATTGCCAATCAGGTTATTTTAATTCATAATGGTCGAATTTTAGCAACAGGTGAAATCCAACAATTACTTCACAGAGGGAATTGTCAAACACTTGAACAGTTGTGGCTTCAAATGACTGAGCAAAAGGTAGTGCTCTAGGAAATGTTTTCAGCTAGACGTCCTAATAATATAAAATGAGAATTATCTTGCCTTTAAATTTGATGAGTTCATTTAGATTATCATTTAAAGAGTTAATCGTTCGTATGACATGGAAACTAATTACGGAATTTATACAATAATCTATTTTTTGTTATATATACGTTTTTTTAATAAAATGATGTATAGTTAAGTTCGATTAAATTTAAGGAGCAAGACATGAAAAATTTTATTGTTATTACTTTGGGATCGTTATTAATGGCTGTTGCACTGAACTTATTTTTAGTTCCTCATGAAGTTATTCTTGGTGGATTTTCTGGTATTGGGATGATTATTGGGATTTTAACCGGATGGAATATCGGTTGGATAATTTTTATCCTAAATATCCCAGTATTTCTTCTAGGTTTTGTTAGTATTGGGAAAAAATTTGTAGCATATAGTATGTACTCTGTTTTCCTAACGAGTTTAGCAATGCAATATATTCCGGTTTATCAAATCTCAGAAGATATACTGTTGTCCTCTGTTTTTGGAGCAGTAATTGGTGGGGCTGCTACAGGGATGATCATCAAATTCAATGGATCGACTGGCGGGATAGATATTATTGGCCTAGTCATAACTAAGAAGAAAGACTTTTCTTTAGGTACTCTAATGCTTGTTATGAATAGTGTAATTGTTTTAGCCTCAGGGTATTTCATCGGTTGGGAGCAAACGATGTATACATTATTAGTGCTATATGTATTCGGAAAAGTAGTCGATGTCATTCATACGAAACATGTGAAAGTAACTCTGATGATTATCACCGAAAAAGGTGAGGAAGTTCAAGACAAGATGCTTAAAAGCTTGGTCCGAGGAATCACTGTTTTGGACGGAGAGGGAGCTTATACGAAACAACCAAGAAAAGTGCTTTTTACTGTCATCACAAGATATGAACTTGGAGAAGTAAAGAAAATGATTAAAGAAGTAGACAGCAATGCTTTTGTAAATATTACTCAAACCATTGAAGTCATGGGAGCATTTAATAAAAATTAATAATTGATCTACCAAAGTCCAGAGGAATACTCTGGGCTTTTTAATTTGCAATTTTATTAAAAATGATATGTATGAAATGACCTCTTAGGTGATAAACATCCAATTTTTAAAATAGTATTTTCTTCTCCTCCACGTAGTTTTAAAACGGGCCAATGTAATTAATATTCTATATAAATATATTTTTTGAGTTTAATATTCTGACAATGGGGTATATACATTATAGTTACTATTTAAGATAAGGGGAGATGCTAGTTATGTGGAAAAGAATATTATTTATCTCCGAGCATGGGGATCCACTGGAAACATTAGGTGGAAAACAGGCTGGAGGACAAAACAACTATGTAAAAGAACTTGCCCTTGCCCTTGGAAGAAGAGGTATAGCTGTAGATGTTATTACCCATTGGTGTAACCCTGATGCTCCTCAAGTAGAAAAATTAGGAAATATGTCAAGAGTCATTAGATTTGCTGCCGGGCACAAAGGATATATTCCAAAAGACAAAATATATGATTTATTACCGCAATTCTATGATGAAATAAAAAACAATATAACCATACAAAAATATGATGTTGTTCACTCTCATTATTGGATGTCCGGTTTACTAGGGCTTTCTTTAAAAGAAGAGTTTGGCATTCCCCTCGTTCATACATCACATTCATTGGGTATTGCAAAAAAACAAGCAACTGGAACTGCTAATCCGATTCGTCTAGATTCAGAAAAGAAAGTTTTGGCATCTGCTGATAAGGTGATTGCTACTACAGAGATTGAAAAGCAAATAATTCAGGACTTTGCAGGACCACTTACAAATATTGAAGTAATATCGATTGGAGTTGCAAAAGAATTCCAATCTCAAGTGAAGAAAAAATCAGTGAATAAGCCGTTGCTAGTGTATGCTGGACGACTAGAGAAAACAAAAGGAATTAGTACTTTGTTAGATGCCTTTAAAAAATTAAAAAAAGAAAATCCAGAACTGGATGCTAAATTAGTTTTAGCTGGTGGTGATAAGGAAGAAATAGATTTCAACTCAGGTTTACCTGTCATCCCTCATTTAAGGGAACAAGTGAAAGGGATAGAGGAATATGTTGAATTTATAGGGCCTCAATCTCAACAAGGTTTAAGTAAACTTTTTTCTAAAGCAACTTCAGTAATTGTACCATCCTATTATGAATCATTTGGCATTGTGGCAGCTGAAGCTCAAGCCTGTGGGACCCCAGTTATAGCCTCCGAAGTCGGAGGACTTAAAGATGTCGTGTCTCATGGAAAGACAGGATTACAGGTGAAGCCAAAAGATCCTTCTCAGCTCGCAAAGGCTATGAAAACGATATTAAAAGACAATCTTTTAGCAAAAAGACTAGGCAGAGAAGCTGGAGAACGTGCAAAACGCATTTTTAACTGGTCTTCCATTGCAAAAGAAATAGATCATACTTATGAGGAATTGTTATATGCAAATGATTACGCAAATGCTAGCAACCGATCTTGACGGAACGTTTGTTGGTGATGAAAAACACCTAAAAGAGCTACTTACCTATTATGAGGGTTTGGAAAAGAAAGTTACTTTAGTTTATGTCACAGGTAGGCATCGGCAGTCAGCCATAGAACTTATGAAAGAGGCTAACATTCCAGTGCCGAGTATTTTAATCTCGGATGTGGGAACAGGCATATATATAGGCAAAGACCTTAAACCAGATGAACAGTGGAATCTTTTAATGAAGAAAAATTGGAATCCAGAGGCTATAAAGAAAATAGCTTCTAATTATCCAACTATTGTTCAACAAAAGCTGCCAAACGAATCTAGGATTTCTTATACTGTGCAAGAGGATGAAGCAAGTGTAAAGAAGTTTAAGCAAGAATTGCTAGAAGCTAATATATCACACAAATTTATCTTCAGTTCAGGAAGGGATATTGATATACTTCCTGAGAACAGTGGAAAAGGATCTGCTTTGACATACGTGATTGAAAAATATGTAGATGATAATGCATCTATATTAATTGCAGGAGATTCAGGTAATGATGAGGAAATGATAAGTCTTGGATATCCTTCTGTTATAGTAGCAAATGCTCAACCAGAGCTAATGGACATACAGGATCATCCACAATTATTTAGAGCAACTAAAAATTGTGCTGGCGGAATTCATGAGGCTTGGTTACATTTTTATAATAATTAAATGTTTACTTAAAATCGCATAAATAAACTCATTAAGACTACAGATAAATTTAAATTTGTCTATAGTCTTTTTTCTTTGCGTTAAAGATAAGCATTTCCTCTGCTTTCCTTAATTTGGCTATATATAAGGGAAGGGTTGTTTTTTCTTACAATGTTTTTATGTGGTTGCGCTTAAACTTCTGGCTCAGTTTAAGTAGAAGATGAAAATATGTTTAAATTATTATTTTGAAATTTACCAAAAAAGTAATATTCTTATAATAAAGGGGATGCGTATGAGAACGAATAATATTGGGGTGGGCTTCTTAATCGTAATACTGATACTCACTGCATGTAATAATGTAGGAGAGAATCACTTAAAAGAAAATGTAGAAAATTCATCCGTTCATTCGGAAAATAGAGATAATAAAGCCAGGATCCAAAACATTAATACGGATTTAGAAGTGGAGCATGGATGGCATATTGTTCCTGAAGGGATTAAGAAAATTGCTATTTCTGTGGAAGCAGAAAACGTTGAATCAATATTATTTTGGATAGCCCCAACAGGTACGGAGACATGGGGGGAAAGAACTCTTATTGGTTACGACATAGATGGAAATGATGGATGGTCTATTGAATGGGAATTTGGTGATAGGATATTCCACGATCATATTACTATTCAGGCTTTAGGAAGTGATTATACAACACAAGCCTGTGACACTTTGAATATCCATTCTGTAGATAAATATCAAAAAGAGTAACGAAAGCTTTTTACCTGATACTCTTCAACTTCTATTTTGATTTAGTTAGCAAAACTAATCTTATTGAGGTTTAAATGTAAAAAATAGGAACCTTAATTCTTTTCATACGTATTAGGGGGAAAGGTAGATGAAGAAAGTGATAAAGGGGGAGAGTGTATGAGTGAAAGATTTGAATTAAGTTTTAAAAACAAGGAAGTAAGAATGTGGTTCTATTTGGTAGTACCAACGTTTATTATAGGAAGCATTTTTATATTTTATGGTGAACAAAAATATCAGTATATTCGTTTGTTAGTGTTAGTAATAGCTTGGACTGTCTTTTATTTGTGGCGTTATTTTTATCGTAAGAAACGGAAGAATAAAGTAAAAAATTCTTCTTAAGCTAACAGCTGCAAGCTACAAGAATGTGTAAAGGCATTTTCTTATTGAAGTAAAGTAAGCAAAGGGATTATAAGTGGGCGTGAGTTGGTATGGAAAACGGTCAACAGTCAACAGGATATGATATTAATCAAAAAAATGTTTTGGAGCATATTCAATATTTACTTGGTTTAAGTGAATGATTTTGTACATCTTATGGGAGCATTACTTTGAGTAGGAGTAATGCCTTTTTTATTGATCTTAATGCAAAAGGTTAGCTGGACACAAATTGAAACTTTTACGAAATTTTAAAGTCATACTTAGAAGTTAAATGAATAGAGGTGTTATATATGAAACGATTCAGTATTAGCTCAATAGTCTTGGTGTCTATTGGGATTCTATTCTTTATATTGAACTGGTTAATAGATGGTTACGGTGAATCTATTATACTTACTGGAGTTATTTTTATATTTATAGGGGCTGTGTTTAGTTTTATTGCGATCTCTAAAAAAGAAAAAGGAAGCGTGAAATATATATCAGTTGCTATTTTTATCATATTACTGTTTTTAGTTACTTGGTTTGAACCTTTTCAAGTTATTAGAATGATGACTTGGTTAAAAAATATTACTTAACCAACAGGTATTTTAAGAAATTATTCTTCTTCAACTAACTGTGAGTTAATAAAAAATAATAATATAGTAAATGAGCAAAGATAAATATATCCTAGCTCATTTTTTATTTGTTTTTAAATTAACCTTTACATATACAATAGTATTAATGGTATATAATGATAGGACACACTAGTCCGAACTATCTAGTGCTGCTTTTCCCGATATTCTCGACCCCATAGCCAAGCATAGAGAAACGTTTTTACAGAAATCAAGTTGCTCATTTAACGTTTTTTGATTTATTGACTAATGTGTATGACTCTAGTTTTTATAAACATTAAAATGGAGCGAAACGATTATAAATGCTTATTATTTTTTTACTTTTTGTCAGATCAAGTCAAGAAAGATTATGTTATCTTAGGGTTAAAAGTTATGGTAAGATATTTATGTTTGTTCGCACCATTCCTTAATGGAAAAGGGAAGAAAAGTTGACACGGCTAGGTTGTAATTATATACTAGGTTACGTTATGTAAGTAACAAAAAATAATTAGAATATAATAGACAAAAATGATGAATATGAATGATAGGTGAATGAAAATGAATATAAATAAAGAAACGCTGACATTGTTACAGGATAAAATCAAAATAATAGAAACGGTTGAGGAGCTTGACCTTTGTCTAGTAGGACCAGTTAACTTGCCTATTAAACAAGGTGATTTCCAAACAACCTTTCAATGGTATACGTGGGTTAAAATTGATAAAAATTTATCAAATGAGGATATTTTAATCTCATTGTCACATTCAAATTTAGCTTTTGGCCAACAGTCCTCTGTTCTTGTTTATGGTGACTTCGCCAATGAGGAAGATGCACTTGTTCGTATGCATAGTATTTGTCACACAGGAGATATTTTTGGTAGTCAACGCTGTGATTGTGGTTTCCAGCTACATGAATCGATGAAAATGGTAGTAAATCATGGCTGTGGAGCCATTTTTTATTTAGCAGATCATGAAGGTAGAGGAATCGGTTTATTTTCTAAATCACTGGCTTATCTTTTACAGGAGGAAGGCTATGATACGGTTGAAGCCAATCATGCACTAGGCTTTGAAGACGATAGTCGCTCCTATGAAGATGCAATTCGCGTGTTAGAAGTATTGAGAAGCAAGCAGGTGACTTTAATAACTAATAATCCTAGGAAGCTGGCTGCGTTAAAGAACCATGGTCTTCTTGCTAAGGATCACGTGCCTTTATGGGGTGGACTGACGGAAACAAATGAATTTTATTTGAATACGAAGGTGAAAAAATCCGGACATATTTTAGAAGAGAACCCCAGTTTAAAAGTGTGAGGTGTATACAATGAAAACCGACGAGGAATATATGAAGCTTGCATTAGACTTAGCAGCTAGTGCGAAAGGCAATACGAATCCTAACCCAGTAGTGGGTGCAGTAATTGTGAAAAATGGAGTGATTGTTGGTACGGGATTACATCGCAAGGCAGGCGAGCCTCACGCAGAAGTCCATGCATTTAATATGGCTCAACAGCATGCCGAAGGTTCCACTCTCTATGTAACCTTAGAACCTTGCTCACATTACGGTAAAACACCACCTTGTGCAAATTTAGTGAAGGAATCGAAGGTAAGTAGAGTCGTTGTAGCGACTAGGGATCCTAATCCTGAGGTTGCAGGGAGAGGCATTCAACTGCTTCGTGATGCGGGCATTCAGGTTGATGTCGGCATATTAGAAAAAGAAGCACAAAAGTTAAACGAGCGTTTTATACACAATATGCTTACCAAGCGTCCATTTGTCATTTCAAAATTTGCCATGACGCTAGATGGTAAACTCGCAACCTACAATGGACATTCAAAATGGATTACTGGAGAAGTATCACGTAAAGATGTGCATACACTAAGAAATGAAGTAGACGGTATTTTAGTAGGGGTAGGTACAGTAATAGCAGATAATCCAGCCTTAACTACAAGACTTACTGAGCTTGATGGAAAAAATCCAACAAGAATTATCTTGGATAGCAGCCTACGAACTCCTTTAGATGCACAGGTCCTTCAAACAGAGGAAGCCGAAACGATTATAGTAACAAGTAAAGAAGTAGATTCAAACCGTGTGAAGGAATATGAATCAAAGGGAGCAAAGGTATTATTCGTTTCCAAAAAAAATAGTGGACTGGATTTAGAAGAGGTACTTAGTGAATTATATCAACAAGGGTTAACCGACATACTGGTTGAAGGTGGAGGGGCGATAAATTCTGCCTTTCTGAATGCTGGTTTAATTGATAAATACTATATTTATATAGCTCCAAAAGTACTGGGAGGCAAAGAATCCATTACTCCTTTTACTGGAGAAAATCCAGAGTCAATGGATGCTGCCAAGCAATTGTATTTTGATGAATTCCAAAAGTTCGGAGACGATCTTCGTATAATAGCCTATCCTAAAAAATAATGAGCTACATACCCATACTACGATTTAGTATAAGAAAATTAAATGAAATAACAGTTATATGTGATAACGGTATAAGAGTAGGAGAATAAAAATGAAATTCGGCTTTGATATTGACGATACATTAATTAATTTGAGAGAGCATGCTTTTCACTTATACAATAAGAAACTTAATCAAAATGTGAATCTTGACGTATTTCATGCTTTAAAAACGGTAGAGATTCATGAAGCTTTTGGTTTGGAAAAAGAAGCTGGAAACACTATGTGGAGAGATTGTACGGAGGAAATATATTTTACCGAATGCCCATCCTTTGAAGGAGCCTTGGAAACTTTAAATGCTCTAGAAAATGATGGACATGAGATTTACTACATTACCTCTCGCCCCAAAAAATATTGCGCTCAAACACGAGATTGGATGAAAGCACAAGGCTTTCCTATTAAAGATGAAAATTTTTACTGTGGGATGCAGGATGAGGAAAAAATAGCAACAATCAAGGCATTAGAGTTAGATTACTATTTCGATGATAAGCCAGCGGTACTAGAAACACTTCAAAATGTAAATACAAAAGTATTCATAAAGGACCAATCGTATAACCAATTAATCGATATGCCAAGATTGAAACAATGGTCCGACTTGAAGAAAATTCTAGAGGAAACAGTCTAACCCGACATAATATATATCGTGATTTAAATACCCCATGCATATTAGTTGGCGACTAATATGCATGGGGTATTTTTTTTATGTAATAATTTTTATATTTGAAACATAGCAAGGGATGAACCGTCTAATGATGAAATAATAAAAGTTCAAAGGAAGTGACATTTTGAGAAAAATACAATTCATTCTTTTCCCATTAACCTTTTTATCTATTTTACTTTTAGGATGTCAGTCAAATGAAAGCAAAGCAACATTATACGATTACCCACAGAAAGCGTTAAATGAAAAATTAGACGCAGAAGGTGAAGTAATGGAAGTTATTCTATCAAGCTCAACTTTGGAAGATGATATTGTTATTAAAGATGAAGCCATTATAAAAGAGTTTAAAGATATGATCTCTAGCTCTGTAAAACAAGATGGAATTGTTAATATGGCTAATCCTGATTATTATATGGATATTACATTTAAAAACGATAAAAGACAAAGTTATTATTTATGGGTAGGAGAGAATAGTCAAAACAGCTCTTTAATGAAAACTGATGATACCCATACAATTTATACTTTTGATAAAGAAATGAGTAAAAAAATTAGCAATTTGTTGAAAAGGAAACTGTAGACTTTGGGTTCAATCATATGTTTGCTTGTTTTTAATAGTTAATGACATATAGGAGTAGAATTTATTTTTGTCATTCTATGGGCGTTAGAGTATAAGCTCAATCAATTACTTTAGTGATAATGATTCCGCCCAAATTATCCCCCGAGATTTCATCTTGATTGGTTTTTAATAATTCCATAATTTTTAATTGTTCCGGTTTTACATATCTTATTTGATAGTGCTTACCTTCAATCGTTGTTTCATATTCGCCTTTTTCTTTTATAAATGCTAGGTACTCTTCTAACACTAAATCTTCCTTGGTCATAATAAGACTATGGGGTTTTCCAACGTAGCGAAAATGCCAAGGTTCAAAAGCGATTCCAGTAACTTCAACTTTGTTCTCCGGATAACGCAAAATAAAGCCAAATTCTGGTGCATGCTGGGCTAACCATTCTGCTTCCAGTGTATATTCCATCATTCCTTCGGTAGAACCAATATCAATGGATAAGCCTGACTGATGCTCACTATAGCCAGCTGGTAGGGCATACTGAGAACCTAATTCTTCATACAGTTTTTGTTGGTCAATGCCAGTACGGAAACCGCTATTTAGCTTAAAATGTATCATTCCATCTTTTTCAGCTGCCTTGAACATATCCTGCATAGGGGTCAGTAAATCCTTATGTACAGTAATTTCTGATTGAATTTCCACGTTATTTGCAAAGTTATTAGGTACCGCTATGATCTCGGTCGGTTCTTTTTGAAGTTTTACCTCGTTATTGATTAATATAAGATTCCCTACATAAATCTGTTCTTCTTCAATTGTAAAGATCTGTCTGTCTTCATTGGTATAGTTAGTAAAGATAAAAAAACCAAATGTTGAAAGGCAGCATAATAAGAAGAATTTTTTCAACTGTCTCACTCCCTTACTAGATATATCTAGCATAGCAAGTAGACTTTAAGATTATGGTAGGATAATTCTTAATTTTTTCTTAAGGTTATCATTTTATAAAACATCACCTCACTTATAATAATCTTTTTAGATTGCTAGAAAGTAAATTGAAAGTATCCAAGTTGTACATTAATATCTTTGCAATTTACTCCCAAAGTAAATTAATTAGACCCATTTTTTATTTTTTGAAAACTAGCTATTGAAGTCTGATACAACTTCTCCATTTTTTCCTCTATGAAATTTGTTCTTTCATATAATGAAAATCGAATATGATCGATCTGCCTCATTATTTTCTCCAGCAAGCCTTCTTGGAGATCTACTCGACTTGTTAAACCCTTTTGTGATTCTTCCAAACCGCTCATTTGTTGGGCAATTGTATGATGGAACTGGTGCTGTTCGTCTATTTTGGTTATTGCTTCGTGTTGAAAAGCTGTCATCTGATCCATATTTGAAAGTACTTCTACATTTTTTAATGAAAGATCATCTAGTTTCTTGACGATTACTCCATTAGTTTCTTCTGAGCTGTCTAGTCGAACCTTTATGTGGTGATTCGTTTCATCTAGATGCTCAATATGCTCCATTAAACGTTGTCTTCCAAGCTGCTCTTCTGTTATTAAATGGTGCAATTTCTCGTTTTGTTGCTCTAATTTTTGTAGCCCAGTTTGTATTTGTTTTTCAACCTGTTCATGTTGCATATTTAAATCCTTTAAGTACTCAAGTCTTTTGTTAATTTCATTCCAATGCGTTATTTGTTGGTCCCCATATTGTTGTTGCGAATTATTTAGTCGACTAATATTTTCTAAAACAGACTGGTTTGTAGCTTCTTGGCTAAGCATGAAATCGGATAAGTAGTTACTACGAAACTCTACTTGGTTGCTAGCTTTTAATTCGCCATTATTTTTAAAAACACCTGGATGCTGGCTATCGTTGATGAATAATCCCAATTTATATTCCTCCCTGTGAGCTAACCATATTCATTAGAATATGCAAGTAGGTAACATATAGGGATAGATGGTTCATGCATCAATGGATATAACGAAAAAAGTTTTAATTTTTACAAAATAATGAAAAAGACATAGTTATTTATCATTAAGCTATTGTATAATATGGCCTAGAGGTGTTTTATTTTGAATAAACAAATAATTAAAGGTTTAGATATAAAAATAACTGGTGAAATACTCGCTCAATCTTCCCCAAAGCGTCAAGGTGGCACATCATTTACCACCTTTCTACAAACAGAAAAAGGGGATTTGGTATGGAAGGTAGCAACAGAGCTACCTTATCGGGAATGGCTAAAAAAAGAAGCAGAGCTAATGGTGCTTCTAAATCAAGAGACAGAACTTCCGATTCCGTTATTCAAGCATTTCCAAGAGCAGCAAGAAAAGAATTCACTTCTAATGAGTAAGTTAGAGGGTGTGCCTTTAAGAGAAGCCTTACACGAAGCAAATACAATCGATGAAAAGAGAACCCTTTTTTTTAGCTTTGGAAATCTCCTAAAATTATTACATTCTACTAGGTCACCAGAAGCATTGTTAACTGAAAAGACCTGGCTTGAAAAACAATTACAAACCGCCACATATAACGTCATGCATTATGAGGTCGACGGCAATGAAGAGCTACTGACCTATTTAAAATTCAACCAGCCTAAGCCAGTACCTCAAACACTTATACATGGGGATTGTACGATTGATAATGTACTTGTGAAGGATGGTAAGGTATATGCTTTTATTGATCTTGCTGGAGTAGCATATGGAGACCCACGGTATGACCTAGCTCTTGCAACTAGATCTATACAATCAAATCCACTTTTAGTAGAAGCTTTCTATGAGGGTTATGATTCTACACCTATTTCAATAGAAGAGTTTAAATATTTTGATGGAGGTCTTTATGAATTTTTTTGAAAATGAGGTGACCTTGAAGTGAAGCTAATAGGTCCATTTATGATGATAGTTGGCGTATGCTGCATAGGGTTTGCTTTTTTTGAATTTTTTACGCTGGATTTTTTTGAGGAACCGCAGTATTTTTGGTTATTCTTTGTAGGTGCTCCCATTATCTTTTTTGGATTTGTTTTAACTGGAATAGGTAATCATAAAAAATTAATAGAACTGAATAACGAGGTAATACGTGAACAAATGGCTGCAGCCAGCCAAGGATGGGAGGAGGGACAGTTAAAAGCGGAAGCCTATTGCTCAAACTGTGGCCATCCTGTTCGTCGGTCATCTAATTTTTGCTCCGATTGTGGTACCTCGCTAAAAGTATAAGTTTGAATTTAAGTCATTATTATGGCTTACCTACTGAAATTCAAGATAAAGGAGTGAAACGATTGGTCGCTTGGAAAACGTTAAGTTCCTCGTATGTTTTCAAATCCCCATTTGGTAATTTAAGAAGAGACATTTGCGAACTGCCAGATGGACAAGTAATTGAAGACTACTATGTAAATGAATATACGGATTGGGTCAATGCGATTGTCCTTACAAAGGAACACGAAATTATTTTAGTAAGCCAATATCGCTACGCAGGTCAAAATATTTTTTTAGAAATCCCAGCTGGAAAGCCAGAGGGACATGAAAGCTATCAGGAGGCAATTCTTAGAGAAGTTCAAGAGGAGACTGGTTATACAACCGACCAAGAGCCGATATTACTAGGCCAATTTTACGTAAACCCAGCTACTCAAACAAATAAGGTATATACCTATTTGATTTTAGATGCATTTCATATTAGTGATCAACAGCTGGATCCTACGGAATTTGTTGATGTTCATATGTTCGATTTTAAGGAAATGCATTCATTGATAGCGAATGGTGATATTCAACAGCTTTTCACCGCTAATGCTTATTATATGGCTTTAGCTTTCTTGAAGGAGAAGGGCATCCAATGATCAAAGGCTTTGCATCTAGAGAAAATACTTTTGGTTATCTAAGTCGTCATCAATCTAATTTTAGAGAAACGCCATGGTTTTATTGCTCTCCAATAGCAATTGGAACACATTTAGGAGAGATGACGGAGGACCATTCTGTCTTATATCAAGAAACTATCCGGTATTGTCTTTTAAATGGACTAAACTTTATTGATACAGCTTTAAATTATCGTGGTATGAAATCAGAAAGAGACATCGGCAAGGTTCTTTTAGAGATAACAGAAAACAAAAAATTGAACAGATCAGAATTTGTCCTTTCTACTAAAGGTGGGCTCCTACCTGGTGATAAAGATGCAGGACTTGTTCCAAAGGATTATTTAGAGTCGGTGCTTTTACAAAATAAAATTATTAAAGAGACAGATATACAAACTGTTGAAACTCAAAAGCACGTACTCACTCCTAATTATTTCCGGTTTGCTTTAGAGCAAAGCAGAAAGCACCTTCATTTGGATACGATTGATATATATTATTTACATGTTCCAGAGCTTTCTATGAAGGTCCTTGGAAAAGATGCATTCTACAACCAGCTGGAGGATTTATTTTACTTTTTTGAGGAACAGGTAGATAAACAAACTATCCGCTTTTATGGAATGGCTACATGGCTTGGACTTATTGGTGATCAGGATGAGAAAGGATATATCTCTTTAGAAATAGCAGAAAGTATAGCCAGAAATGTCGGAGGGGAAGACCATCACTTTAGATTTGTGCAATTACCTGTAAATAGAGTTTTTCCTGAAGCAATCAAAAAGAAAACTCAATCAGTTGCTGGAATTGAAATGACAGTACTCGAAGTAGCAAGACAGTTAGGTATGCACGTAACGACAAGCGCTCCCTTCAACCTAGGCAAAGATATACAAAAAACAGATGATAGCTTGCGATTCCTAATGGATACGAAGGGCATATTATCAACAATGGTTGGTATGAAGCAAATCGACCATGCCAAGCAAAACATAGCAACGAGTAAACGTAGAACCATTCAATAGGAGGATAAATTGAGAACGATCATCAAGCGAGCTTTGTGTCTGTTGTTTCCTTTCGTCATTGGAGCGTATACCGTGGAAGCATTTACTATGTATTATAGCTGGAGCAATCTAGTGTGGAGCATATTAATTAGCTGCTTACTTTTTATCTTTTATATGTATTACTTGGAAACCAAACGAGACTTTTCGGTCTCCATTATTCGGCCCACTGTTAGCTTTATATTAACAGCTACCTTATTATGCTCCTTCTATCTAGGAGGTAGCGCATGGTCTAATTTCATAGAAGAACCTTATAAAGAGATAGCGCCTCTAGCTGCTGGAGCCAAAGCAGAAGAGAAGAGAAGCAGAAAATTATTCTCTTTATTTTCAGGAGACTCAATCCAAAAAAATGTGGAGTCTAAGCAGATTGATAGTATCTCTTATTATTTTGCAGCAGATAATATTGCTTCTGTGCAGGAGTACTCCTCGCTGTTAGCTAAGGAAAAGGCAAAGCTAGATCGGATTTTCGGGTCAGAGCTAAAGGACCCTTTAAAGATTGAAATATACAATGATTCCTCCGCTATTAAGGAAGTGTCCCCTGGAGCAGTAGGTTATTACAAACGTAGGAATCAATCTATTCATCTAATGAAGATGGATGATGAAAAAAGATGGGAACGAATATTATTACACGAATATACCCACTATCGTATTCACCAATTTGCAAAGGTTAATGGATTGAGTAGTAAAATGGAGCATCTGCCTTTTTGGTTCATAGAGGGGCTAAGTGAGTACGTTGGTTATCAGGATAGGGTGATTAACCATGAGATCCTAGGTGGAACAGTGGATTATCGCTTACTAGACACAAATAAAACCATCCCCCCATCACTGGAGCATTATAAAGTATATCTACAAGGCTACTTTACGGTGAAAAAGCTGGATAGTTTATATGGATCAGAAATCATAGCCAAGTTGTTATTATCGGAGTCATTAAATGATTTTTATAACACATTGGAGAAAACTACTGGACAAAGCACAGAGGAATTTCAAAAAACACTTTTAGCAAATTATTAATCTATAGTGCTGGGCCCCTGAACATGTGTCAAGGGTCCTTTTGTAAATCTAAATAACAGTAGTAGGTTAGAAAGTATTTTTGCTCATCGAGGGTGATGACTGGTAAACCCTTAAAGTGCAAGGAGTTCCTGGTTATATTAAGATTTATTTGTTTATTTGCTAATTTTACATATCAAAAGTTGAATTATGTACGTAAACTTCCTTAACACTATTTGGAAGGAGGTAATACCTTGGTGGAGTTAAGAAAAATTAATGAGGACAATTATGAAGAATGTCTAAACTTGCATATAACAGATACCAATGTAGACTATGTAGACACTGTAGCGTGGTCGTTAGCCGAAGCTTGGGTATTTTATGATGATTCACGCCCCTTTGCAATTTATGCCGATAATGTGATGGTGGGCTATGTTTTAATGTATGTGGGTGAAAATAACCCTCAAATCATAAACTTTATGATAGATAGCCGTTATCAAAAAAGAGGCTATGGATCAGCAGCAGCTAGGCTTTGTATTGAATATTTGTGGAAAGAATACAATGCAAGTAGGATTTCCTTACCAGTTAATCAAGAAAATATAACTGCACAAAAATTTTGGAGCAATATAGGCTTTGAAATAACAAGGAATATGGAGAATGGTTATCATTATATGCGACTGTATACACCAGAAAAATATGTCTGAGCATATGAAAATGGAACCGATTTCTATAATCGGGCTCGTTTGTCGAATAAGTCACTACAATAAACTATGGGAAGTAAAAAAACGCACAGACGATAATGTGCGATTTAGCTTGCTAATTTTTCTTTTAATTAAGATGCGAATCATATGCTGAGTAGGGAAGAAAATGATATGCATTTTAGCGTTTTCTCCCCAATAATTGAACCTATTAGTAACATATTCCAGCCCTTTTTAATGCAAATTTATATTCAATTTTTTTATTTTTAACCAAATTATTAATCTTCAAATTGCAGGTATTCTAAAATATTTCCAAAAGGGTCTCGAAAACTAATGAATTTTCCTGGAGGGCAATCAGTTGGCTGATCTATTATAAAATGTACTTCTTTTTCTTTTAAGAATTTAACCTTTTCATAAATATCTTCCGTTTGCAATCCTAATGCAACTCCCGAGGCATTTTGGTTATTGATAGCACTATCATTTTCCTCCAAAACAAGTGGTAAATCTCCGTTAACGAGTGATGCAAGCTTAGGACCATACTGCTTATGTAGTTCAAAACCTAAAGTATTAGTATAAAAGTCAATTGCTTGATTTAAATTTGGCACATAAATGCTTATAACACAAACTTGATTTTTCAAATTAACCCTCCTATTAATAGTTTTTTATACATATTCTACACCACTTAATGATTGTCCTTTTTAGAGGATATAAATTTTCTTAGTCGAATAATATAAGTTAGAAATAATATTTAATAGTTCAGCATTCTAGAAAAAAGGTGGAGTTATTAAGAGTATATTCGTGAATATAATGATTCTTAGGAGATAGATTTGAATAAGATATAGAACACTATCATTCTTGCATCAAATTACAAAATGAGGTGTTGTAATGAAAATCAGAATGCTCTTTATGATTATTGTTGGAATATTATTCGTTCTAGGTTGTGGTCAGGAAACTGTTAATGAACGTCACGAAATATATTTATCAGAAAAAGGTTGGGAGATTAAGAAGTCACTCGAAGTTGAAACATATATATTAGACATTCCTGATGAAATACTTAATAACTATGAAGCGAGTGGAATTACATTTTTACGTGATTATAAAGATGAAGAAGTTATACAGCATACCTATCTGTTAAAAGAAAAAGATGATAATGGAGAACGTTTGCAAGCTGTGATATTCGAAGTTGACAAAGAAATTATTGGGGGCTATGGAGTATTACGGACATGGGAACCAGGCATATTTAACTTAGACGATCAGGAACGTCTCATTAAGGAGCAAATGATTAAGTACCGAAAATAGATACATGTAAATTCAAATAGATATTTCAGATATTTTATAGGAGGTAAAATAATGAATTTGGTTAACGAATTTTTAATTAGGTTAAGAGAAGCATTATCAAAAAACGAGCTCGACGAATTAAATACAGCGCATGGGGCTTCAAAAGAGGATATTAATACCCTCAGGTCAGAATATCCAGAATGTCCAGAATCACTAATCTGTTTACTGGAAAATATAGACGGTACATATTGGCGGGAATATAAA
The DNA here is from genome assembly GCF_023713305.1 of Psychrobacillus sp. MER TA 171. NCBI lineage: Bacteria > Bacillati > Bacillota > Bacilli > Caryophanales > Bacillaceae > Psychrobacillus > Psychrobacillus sp. MER TA 171. Next base: position 63,983 of record NZ_JAMAWN010000003.1, read on the forward strand.
GAAAATGAAATTGCAGTTTGTATTTTAGGCGCTGATGTTGCTGATGGCGAATATCCATATTATTTGCTATCTACACAACAGATGCTCGATAGTTCAAAGGAAGAAGAAGACGTCTCCTATCTATTAGAATATCAAGATGACGAGGAGGCTGTTGACCCTAAGATAAATCCAGAGGGACTGCTACCCGGTAAGTATATTCATTTTGCAGACTGTATGAACAACGGTGGGACATCAAGACTCTTTATTGATTTTAATCCTTCATCTGATGGTGTAAGCGGTCAAATAGTTCGATTTCTACATGATCCAGATGAATACAAAGTGATTGCAGACAGCTTTGAAGAATATTTACAGGATATTATTGATGGTAACTTTATTTTTCTTGATAACGAAGAACAATAATGTAATCTACACTTTTAGTGTTAAACGGGAGGTTGAATGAAAATAAATTCTATAATTAACAATAAAGTTAAGTACATTATTTTGTTGGTTATAATAACTTTTCTTCCTTTTATTAATTTTTTCACTGTTACAGGTTACGCTTGTTCATGTGATCGGCCAAACACCGTGAAAGAAGAATTAGATTTTAGTTCCACAGTTTTCTCAGGAACAGTTGTTGAAATAATTGATGAAAACAAAAATCAGTCCATTTATTCTTCTGCTGATCCTATTGCTGTACATTTCGAGGTAAATGAATATTGGAAGGGGCAGAATCAATCACCAATTACAGTTTATACTGTAAGAAATACGGAGAGTTGTGGCTATGAATTTGAATTGAACCAAGAGTATTTAGTATATGCAAATGAATCAAATGGAGAAATTCAAGTGAATTACTGTTCCAAAACTACTCTGTTGTCTTTAGCAGATAAGGATCTAGCTGAATTAGGAAAAGGTGAAAAACCAATTGAAAAAGTTTTAAAAGACTCAAGTGCTAATAAGGGTGAGGAACAGATATCACCCGAAAGTTCTACAAATATAAAAACCATATATATCAGTCTGCTCTCCTTAGTTTTATTGCTGCTAATTATGTATGTTCTAAAACGAATTAAGGAATCGCCATAATCTTTTATAAATTTTAACAATTCCGCGATTAAAAGCATGATTAAAATGGTTTTTACTGATTGGATGTTTTCGTAATGATCTTTACTTAAATAAAAATTCAAAAAGACGGATAACAAGAAAAAAATGGAGGTGTATTTATGAAAGTAGTTTCTATTATTTTACCTATTTTAGGTGTAATCTTATCTGTCTTCGGAATATTACCTTTTATATTTAATTACCCACATAGTGATAGTCCTGATTCTGGTCCATCAAACTTGTGGGAACTTATTCTTATGATTTCTTATGATGGAAAAGGATGGTATTTATTTGTAGGTATTGCTTTGTTCGTTCTATCCTTTTTCCTGATTTTTAGACTAAGAAAATTACAAGTTTGATTTCTATTCCAAAGACCTCGGTAACGCTTAGAAGGAGCCCTGGATATTTCCCTAGGGCTCCTTCTTACTATTTATAGAGTAGTGGTGTTTATATTTTGCAATTTAGCTCGTTCATGCTGTAAAAGCCATTCTTTCCTCCATAGTCCTCCAGCGTAACCAGTCAACTTTCCTCCAACGCTTATGATTCGATGACAGGGTATCACAATAGGCAATCTGTTTTTGTTATTAGCACTTCCTACAGCTCTTACCGCACGATTTTTCCCAATCGTTTCGGCTATATGCTTATAGGTAGCAGTTGTCGCATAAGGAACTTGTGTAAGTGCTTGCCAAACCGATTGCTGAAATTCAGTGCCCTCATAGTTATAGAGAAAGGTAAATTCCATACGGTCTCCATAAAAATACTCATTTAATTGCTCGATACAAGTATGGAGTATAGGAGGATGATCGGTCTCTAGCGCGCGTTCCACTTCTTTTCTCTCCGTAAAGCGAATAGCATCAATAGCCTCGCTCGTACTTGAGATTTCTAATACTCCAATTGGTGATTGATAGTGTACTTGATACATTATAAGGACCTCCATAGATAAAATGTAGCATATGCCTGCCAGCCTTTCCATCGTTCGGCTAGTTCTTTTAGTTCGTCCATCGTAGGTTTACGGTCAAGGTTTAATTGTTTTTTCAGGGCGTTATGCAATCCAACGTCTGAAATAGGGAAAGCAGAGGACTCTTGTAGGCTTTTCATCAACACATAGTCTGCAGTCCAAGGTCCGATACCTCTTATAGTCGTTAAAAACAAATGCTTTTGTTCAAATGTCTCTAGTTTAAATAATAGGTCCTTGTCTAACTTTCCGCCTTTCATCAGCTGAGCAATACCAATGATATATTCTGCTTTTCTAGAACTAAATTGTAAGGCTCTTAAATCATCTGTTGTTAAAGAAGCAACCATTTCAAAGGAAGGAAATGCATAAAATCTTTTCCCTTCATATTCTACAAAGTCTCCGTATTTTTCTACTAATCGCTTTTTTAAAGTATAGGCAAATGTTAAATTAATTTGTTGACCGATAATGGCCCAAGTTAATGCTTCAAAAAGATTAGGAATTCCCATGATTCGTAAGCCAAAATGGTCTTGAACGATCGGGCTTAATATAGGATCATGTTTAGCGAGCTCATAAAACCCATTCAAATCCGTAGTCAGATCAAACCATTCCCTTATAAATGAAATAATCTGCTCTTTTTGCTTAGCAGAAGGTGTAGTAAGTGGAAATCGTACATGTAGAGCATCAGGTTTCCATTCAATTATAAACAAAATGGGCTCATCATCATCTAATTTAATAGCTTTATAAATAGAGTAATTTATTACTTGGTGCACTGTTTCTTGTTCCGATCTCATTAAATGAGCTAGACATTCCTCGAAGCTAAAGTCGGGAGGTGTGGGTATATTTAGTGTATCAGGTTGTAGGATCTCATTCATATTTGCGAACTCCTCCATTGTTTACGATATTCACTAGGTGAGGTCTGTAAGGAATTTTTAAAAGCTTTATAAAAAGTTGATGTACTTTTAAAGCCAGTTTTCAATGATATTTCTAGGTTTGTATTATCTGTATTCTTCAATAAATCGATTGCTTTTTCTATGCGAACTTTTTCTAAAAACGTACGTGGACTCTCGGACGTTACATGTTTAAAGACTCGTTCCAGATGGAATGGACTTACTCCGATATGTAAAGAGAGGCTCTCAAGCGTTAATACCTGCTTGTAATTGCAGGTCAGAAAAGAAATGACTTCGCTTACTAGCACCTCTTGTGGCGCAAGTTCTATATCAGGCTTGCATCTTTTACAGGCTCGAAAACCAGCATTCTCTGCCTCAGATTTGGTTTTATAAAACTGTACGTTTTCCTTTTTGGGTTTTCGAGATTTACAGGAAGGTCTACAATAAATTTTAGTAGTTTTAACAGCTGTATAAAAACATCCGTCATAATTACTATCGCAAGACATGAATCTTTGCCACATTTCCTCAAAAGAAAGATTTGCTCTAGCCACGAATTTTCACTCCCTTTTTCAGTAAATTTTATTCATCATATCATATAACTTTTATCGTTTGTAATTGCCCTATGTCTACTTTAACAAATATAGGAGAAGGAATCGTCTTAATTCTTGCTATTATGGTCCAATATTCGTTGTTATTTTCTGAATTTTTAGTTGACTAATTTAAAGGATAATATTAATCTGTAATAAAAGTATCACATAATTTAAGTTTTACGTTTGGTATTTGTTATATAAATGCTGGTTGCGTATTGAGGCTAATAAAATGACATTTTATTAAAATTTGTTGAGGTATAAAGCATTTGTTTACTTGTGAATTCTAGCATGTTATATAACTTTTATTTCGAGTCGTTTTTATGGTGTTATGAGTTATTTTCGTAAAGCATAGCTTAAATAAAGGAGGAATGTAAGTGAGCGTAGTTTTAACTTCACAAGAAGAGCAGCAGAGAATGGATCGTTTTATGGAACGAATTGAATTGGGAGATAAGATTGAAGCCGATGATTGGATGCCAGAGGAATACAGAATCACATTAATTAAATTGATTTCTATGCATGGGATGAGTGAAATAATGGGCGCTTTACCTGAAAAGGAGTGGGTGCCACGTGCTCCTTCTCTATCTAGAAAGCTTGGCATTATGGCAAAAGTCCAAGACGAAATGGGCCATGGGCAGCTGCTGCTTAGAGTGACAGAGGATTTACTTAAACCATATGGAAAAAATAGGGCTGATTTGATGCAGGATCTCTTTAAAGGGGATCTCAAGTTCCACAATGTGTTTCATATGGGTACGAAAACTTGGGCAGATGCTGGGATTATCGGGTGGCTTGTAGACGGAGCGGCTATTATTACACAGACTAATATGCTAAATGCCTCGTATGGTCCATATGCAAGAGCGCTACAGCGAATTTGTGCAGAAGAGGTATTTCATGCGCAACACGGGGAATCAATTATCATGGCTCTGGCAGAAGGTACAAGCAAACAAAAAGATATGATACAGGAAGCACTAAATCGTTGGTGGGAACCACTACTTATGTTCTTCGGTCCCGCATCTAAAGAAACCACTGGCTCCTCTAAACAGGATTTAACTATTAAATATAAGATAAGAACGAAAACAAATGAAGAATTTAGGCAAATTTTTTTTGATAAATACATCCCTAGAATTTTGTCTTTAGGGCTGACTGTACCTGACCCAAGCTTGAAATTTGATCAAGATAGCAATACGTGGATATACGAGCAACCTGATTGGAATGAATTTAAGAAAATCATAAAAAACGGTGGTCCTAGATCAGAGGCGCGATTAAATTTAAGAAAAATCTCTTATGAAAATAATGCATGGGTCCGTGATGCGCTTAGTGCGACAGTAAGCTAAGGAAGGAGGGTTAAAATGAACGAAGAAAAGGACTTTTATCAAGAATATGAGATATTCAGCAAACGTACCCCAAGCTCTGCTTTTTTACATCAGTTTAGTTTACTCGCTCCAAATGAAGATATGGCTTTTATAATGGCACAAGAAAACTTTATGAGAAGAGAACCGGTAGCTGATATATGGATTGTTAATCGTAAGCATATACGAAAGCTTGAACAGGAAGAAAAGCAAACATTAATAAGGTTAGACAACAAGGATTATCGAACGACCAAGGGATACGGCTACTTAAAGAAAAAGTGGCGCCAATATGAGCAGCAAATTTTAGATGAAAAAGAAATACTCTCTTGGGGAGGGGAGCGGAAATGACTGTTGAGATGAATAAGGAATATAGGGAGGCAATAGCCAGCTTGCTTTTTCAGTTAGCTGATGATGATTTTATGTATGCCTATAGGGGATCCGAGTGGTTAGGCCTAGCTCCACACATAGAAGAAGATGTAGCTTCCTCATCCATTAGTCAAGATAGCATGGGGCATGCTGTCATGTTTTATAACCTTTTAGAAGAATTAGGTTTAGGAAACGCAGAAGATCTTGCACATATGAGGGTCTCTACTAAAAGAAAGAATAGTATATTAACGGAAAGAGCTAACGGGAAAGGCTCTTACATGGAGGTCCCTCAATATGATTGGGCTTTGCAAGTAGTCAGAAGCTATTTTTATATGACTGCCAAAAAGGTTAAAGTCGATTCCCTGTGTTCTAGTTCATATATTCCTTTGGCTGAAATTGCTAAAAAGGTAAAGATGGAAATTTACTACCACCGCTTACATTGGGAAACATGGTTTAAGCAATTATTGGGTTCAACCGACTTAGCTAAAAAGAAAATGACAGATGCCATTTTATTAGTTAGTGATGACTTTGCTGATTTTTTTTCCTATGGAGCAGACAAGGAGATTATAGAAAAGCATCAGTTAATAGAACCTGAGAATGTATTAATAGAAAGATGGCTACAAGTTGTAACTCCTACATTTGAATCTCTTCAGCTGTCGAAGCCTAATATATCTACCATACCAACTAAAAACGGCCGTAATGGAGAGCATTTGTATGACTTAGATGAGGCGCTTGAAACTCTTTCAGAGGTATATAGGGTGGACCCTGCAGCATCTTGGTAAGGTTCAAATGGAAAAGGGGTGACAAGGTTGAACCAAAGTTTAATAGTTTCAAAAAATTTAGTAACAAGCGCCCTATATAAGGTAATGGATCCGGAGATAGACTCGGTTAGTATTATGGATCTTGGTATGGTGGGGGAGATAAAAATAGATGGGGCTAAAGTTTATATCCATTTATTACCTACCTTTTTAGGCTGTCCTGCCCTCGAAATTATAAAAAGTAATACGAAGGCTGCAATTGAAAAAATACCAGGTGTGCTAGGAGTCGAGGTAGATTTTATTTATCATCCACCATGGACTTCGGAAAGGATTACGAAACAAGGTCATTTAAATTTAAGAAAATTTGGAATAGCACCTCCACCTCAATTTAAGGAAGATGATAATGCTTGGCATGTGGACTGCGCTTATTGTGGTTCTACCTATACAACTTTAGAGAATCTCTTTGGTCCAACAGCTTGCAGAAGCATTCTATACTGTAAAAACTGCAAAAATGTATTTGAAGCAATGAAACCAATATCTACGATTATGTAAAGGAGGATTATGAATGGCTAAATTAGTCGCGATGTATAAGCACCCAGAAAACAAAAAGGAATTTGATGAACACTATTTTAATGTCCACTCTCCCATTACACAAAAAATCCCAGGTTTACGAGAAATGAAAGTAACTAAATTTACGGGTTCTCCAATGGGGGGAGAAACGGAATATTATTTAATGTGTGAAATGATCTATGAGGATATGGATTCCTTAAAAGCTGGATTAAAATCACTGGAAGGAAGGGCTTCAGGAAAGGATTTAATGGGCTTTGCAGGAGACTTGGTTACGCTAATGATAGGCGAGGATGCTTAAATGGTCTTCCATTTCATAGAAACAAGCATTAAAGATCAAATCGGGTTAATCGAATTAAATCGTCCTGACCGTCTCAATTCTTTAAACAGAAAAATGGTTAGAGAGATAATAGATGCACTGCTAGCATTGGAAAAGGAAAAAGAAGTTCGAGTAATAGTAATAACAGGAAGAGGCAGGGCATTCTCAGCTGGTGCCGATATTGAGGAAATGATGGGAGATAATCCGATTAGTCTTGAGTTATTGGATCAGTTTTCAGACTGGGATCGTTTAGCTACTATAAAAAAGCCGATTATTGGAGCAGTGAAAGGATTTGTCTTTGGTGGAGGCTTTGAGCTTGCTCTTGCCTGTGACCTTTTGATAGCTGCCACAGGAACGGAATTTTCATTCCCAGAGGTAGGCCTTGGAGTAATGCCGGGCGCTGGTGGTACGCAAAGGTTGACGAAGCTAGTCGGAAGAACAAAGGCTCTAGAGTGGCTTTGGACGGGGGAAAGAATATCAGCAACCACTGCTCTCGACCATGGCATTATAAACAAGATAGTAGCGAGCGAGCTACTTATGGAAGAAACAATGAAGCTGGCCAACAAGCTTGCTAAACAACCGCCCATTTCTCTCCGTCTCATAAAGGACTCCGTTAACAAGGCGGTAGATTATTCCCTCCATGAAGGTATGCAATATGAAAGAAAAAATTTCTATTTGCTATTTGGTACCGAAGATCAAAAAGAGGGAATGAATGCATTTATGGAAAAAAGAAAACCGAACTATAAAGGGAAATAGCGAGGTGTTGAGAGTATGTATGAGACTATTAAGTTTGAAGTGAAAAATGGAGTAGCATGGATTACCCTTAACAGACCAGATAAGCTAAATGCTTTTACCTGGGATATGAATCGAGAACTTAAGATTATCTTTAAATCGGCATCAGCTAACAAGGAAGTACGATGCATCGTGTTAACTGGAGAAGGAAGAGCATTCTGTTCAGGGCAGGATTTAGCAGAAGTAGATGATCAGATGGATCATGGTAATCTACTCAGAGAGTCCTATTATCCAATGCTTCTCCAGTTACGGCAATGTGAAAAGCCAATAGTAGCTGCTGTTAATGGAGTAGCAGCAGGAGCAGGGCTTAGTCTAGCGTTGGCATGTGACTTCAGAGTGATTTCTGAAAAGGCGAGCCTCATCAACGCCTTTATACATGTAGGACTTGTACCTGATTGTGGGAACCTGTACTACTTAACGAAACTAATAGGGCATGCGAAAACGTTAGAGCTATCTATATTAGGAGAGAAGGTTACGGCACAAAAAGCAATGGACCTAGGTTTAGCAAATAAGATAATACCTATGGAAAGCTGGGAAACCGAGGTAACTAACTTTGCAGAACAACTTGCATCACTACCAACAAAAGCAATTGCTCTTATAAAACAAAATTTGAAAGCGGTTTCAGATATGAGGTTAGAGGATTACTTAGAATTAGAGGCACAAACGCAACGTATTGCCGGCCTAACATCTGATCACCAGGAAGGTGTTGAAGCCTTCTTACAAAAAAGAAAACCTGTTTTCACAGGAAAATAAGGAGTGGGTATTTTGACAACTGTTAAAGACGACAAAACAGAAAAAGAAACTATTAAAAGAGAATTTTATCATTTAATAATAGATGGAGAAAAAATGAAAGGGACGAATGGTGAAACGATAAAAACCTACAATCCGGCAACAGGCGAGCTAGTTGCAGAAGTTGCAAAGGCTTCAAAGGAGGATGCAGAAAAGGCAATCGCTGCTGCACGTCATTCATTTGATCATGGAAAGTGGAAAATGTATCCCGTTGGTCGAAGAGCACAAGTGTTAAATAAAATAGCTGCTATCATGCGATCTCGATTTAATGAATTAGTAGAACTGGAGATTTTAGATACCGGAAAATCACTACATGCAGCTCAGGGCCAAGTAACACAGGCAATAGAGGATTTTGAATTTTATGCCGGTGCGATCGTTGGACATAGAGGTACGGTTAATAACGTACCTGGTCAGTTTCATAACTACACTGAAAAGGAGCCTGTTGGCGTATGTGCACAGATTATACCGTGGAACTACCCACTAATGATGGCTGCCTGGAAGGTTGCTCCGGCAATAGCGGTAGGCTGTTCGGTTATTGTAAAACCCGCATCCTTAACTCCTCTCACTGCCATTGTACTAGGGGAAATTTGCCTAGAGGCAGGCGTGCCAGCCGGAGTGGTCAACGTCATTCCAGGATCGGGGACGGATATAGGCAACTATTTAGTTGAGCACCCCCAAGTAGATAAGGTTGCTTTTACAGGGTCCACGCCTATTGGAAAGGACATCATGGGGAAGGCATCTGAAAGCTTGAAACGAGTAACTCTTGAATTGGGGGGGAAGTCTCCAAGTATAGTATTTTCTGATGCCGATATTGATGCCGCAGTAGATGGCTCCTTGTTTGGTATTTTCTATAACTCTGGTCAATCCTGTGAGGCTCGTTCTCGATTATATGTTCAAGAGGAAATCTACGAGGAATTTATGAGTAAATTTGTAGAAAAGACAAAAAGGCTTCAGTTAGGAAATCCTTTTGATAAAGGAACGCATATGGGAGCAATTATAGATCAAACACAGCTGGACACTATAGATGGATATGTTCAGTCAGCGATTAAAGATGGGGCTGAAATTCTTGCAGGAGGTCATAAATGCTCTCCGAAGGGATATGAGAAAGGATTTTGGTTTGAGCCGACTATCATTACTAATGTCAATCACGACATGAATGTAGTGAAGGAAGAGATTTTTGGACCGGTTGTGGTAGTAATGAAGTTTAAAGATGAAAAAGAAGCTATTAAGCTAGCTAATGATACTAATTTTGGTCTCGGATCTGCGGTTTGGTCTAAAGACGGAGCCAAAGCGACAAGAGTAGCTAATCAAATAAAAGCCGGAATTGTAATGGTAAATTGTCCGTTTTCTGCATTTCCAGGCACTCCGTTTGGGGGCTATAAGCAGTCAGGCTTTGGTCGAGAGCTTTGTATTGAAACATTAGATTTATACACGGAAACGAAGAGTATTTTATCATATTATGGCAGCCGTCCTTTGAACCCTTTAGGACTATAAAATAACAGGACAGGAGCTAGAGTGGTTCCTGTTCTTTTTTAGTATAGTAATAAAAAATATGGAGGTGCTTATACTGATTAACTGCATAGTTGTTGTGGGTTCCGGGGTAATGGGTCGAGGAATTGCTTACGTAGCTGCGCTATCTGGTTTTCACGTAAAGATTGTGGACACAGAGCAAGCTGCACTAGAACAGGCTAGAGAAGAAATAATAGGTTTATTTGAAAAAGGCATTAAAAGACAAAAGATAACTTCTAATTTGGCGGAAACATCTTTGAACCAAATAAGCTATGAAATAGATCTCTCTTTAGCTGTGAAAACAGCTGATTTAGTTATAGAAGCTGTACCTGAGCAACTAGCTATTAAGAAATCCGTATTTGAAGTATTAGAACTGCATGCTCCGGCTAAGTGTTATTTTGCCACTAATACGTCTACAATGAGTCCAACTGAAATTGCTTCCTATTCTAACCGTCCCGATAAAACAATTGCCATGCACTTTTTTAATCCGGTACATAAAATGCCGCTAGTAGAGATTGTAAGAGGGTTAGAGACGAGTGATGAAACAGTTGAAGTTGTCAAAAAAGTTGCTGAGCAAATGGGGAAAGAATCTGTAGTAGTGAAAGAGTTTCCAGGATTTGTAACTAGTCGAATTAGTGCTTTGGTTGGTAATGAAGCGTTCTATATGCTTCAGGAAGGACTTGGGACGCCAGAGGAAATTGATAAGGCTATTAAGCTCGGCTTGAATTATCCAATGGGTCCGTTTGAGCTAGGAGATCTCGTTGGTTTAGATACTAGACTCAATAATTTAAAATATTTACATGAAAAGCTTGGTGAAAAGTATCGACCAGCCCCGCTCCTTGAACAATACGTCAAGGCTGGTCGGCTTGGAAGAAAAACGGGCAAAGGAGTTTACAGCTATACCGGTGAGGAGGGGGAAAGATGAAAGAGGTTGTAATAGTCGATGCAGTTCGTACTCCTTTCGGGAGATATAATGGGTCTTTAAAAAGTATTAGACCAGACGATTTAGCAGCTATTGTAATAAAAGGACTAATCGAAAGAAATGAAGGTTTACCAATGGACCAAATAGAAGAGGTCGTCCTAGGCAATGCCAACCAAGCAGGTGAGGATAATCGTAACGTTGCCAGAATGTCCGCTTTGCTTGCCGGTCTTCCGAAGGAGGTTGGAGGCACGACGATAAACAGACTTTGTGGTTCAGGCTTAGATGCTATCATTTATGCTGCCCGTGCCATAGCAGTTGGCGATGGAGACATATACATTGCTGGTGGCACAGAGAGTATGACCCGAGCCCCTTATGTAATGGAGAAGCCTTCGAAAGAATTTCCGCGTGGTAATATGGATCTTATAGACACTACAATTGGATGGAGATTTATAAATCCTTTAATGGAGGAAATGTATGGTACCGAGTCTATGCCAAAAACTGCTGAAAACGTTGCCGAGAAATTTAAAATAACTAGAGAAGATCAGGATCTCTATTCCTTTGAAAGTCAGCAAAGGGCTAAAAAAGCAATGGATGAAAACCGCTTCTCTAACGAAATAATACCAGTGAAGTATACAAATCAAAAGGGGCAGGAAGTGATCATTGAAATCGATGAGCATCCGAGACCAGAAACTAGTCTAGATAAACTAAACAGGCTTTCTCCCATTTTTAAAGAAGGGACTGTAACCGCGGGAAATGCTTCAGGTGTTAACGATGGGGCAGCAGGCTTACTTTTAATGAGCGCAAGCAAAGCGAAGGAATTAGGTTTGAAGCCTTTAGCGAGGTATATTGCATCCGCTACTGCTGGTGTAGAGCCTGGTGTAATGGGAATAGGACCCGTATATGCAACTAACAAAGCACTAAAGCGCGCAGGAGTTTTAAAAGAAGAAATTGGCTTAGTCGAATTAAATGAGGCTTTTGCTTCCCAGTCCTTAGCTTGCATCCGAGAATTAGAACTCGACCCAGCAATTGTGAATGTGAATGGTGGTGCGATCGCTCTCGGACATCCGTTAGGTGCAAGCGGAGCACGAATTGTTACTACCCTTATATATGAAATGAGGAGAAGAGAAGTAAAATTAGGTCTCGCCACTATGTGTGTAGGTGTAGGTCAAGGTATAGCTGCTATATTTGAAAATGTTCAGTAATTATTGCTTACGAATGATTCTATCTATAATTTAAAGTCAAAAACCTCGGAGATTTTTCTCCGAGGTCTTTTGTAAATTATGTCGTTTTTGTTTTAGCTGGAATGTTTTTAAGTTTGTTAGGAAAAAATATTGTTAATATCAGCGCCAAGATTGACAGGATAGTCATAAAAACATAGGCGTCGCTTGAACCATAGATTGATGCTAATGCTTTAAGCTGTTCAAGACCAGCTGAAGGCATTTCAATTGAGATATTTTCTGTATGTTTTATTGATTGAACTGTAAAAATAGTGACAACAACCGCTGTTCCAATGGAGCCAGCAAGCTGACGAACCGTATTATTAACAGCAGTACCATGCGTTATAAGTAATTTTGGTAAGGCATTTAACCCTGCAGTATTTAGCGGCATAGTTATAAAGCTAAGCCCAACACGTAAAAAAATCGTTCTAATCATTAAAAATGTAAAGGAAGTTGTATCATTTAAGTCTGTCACAACCCACATGGTCGGAATAACGAATAACAATCCAATTATAAACAGTGGCTTGGCACCATATTTATCATAAAGTTTTCCTGTGACTGGTGACATGAAAGCGTTGACTAACGCACCCGGTAATAATAATAAGCCTGCATCTAGAGCAGTAAATCCTCGTCCATCCTGCAAGTATATTGGCAGTAATATCATATCCGCATACATAATCATCGTAACAAGCACATTAATCACGGAAGTCATAGTGAATGTCTTATTTGAAAAAACATTTAGATTGAGTAAAGGATCTTCTGATTTTAACTGACGTATGCAGAATACTGAAGTGATGACTAGCCCAGTAATAATAGAGCTTAAGGTAATTAGGCTAGCCCAGCCTAGACTCCCTGCACTACTAAATCCATAAAGTAAAAAGCCAAATCCAAGGGTAGATAATATAACACTTAGTACATCCAGCCGAGCAGTTTCCTGTTCAGATATATTTATCAAGTATTTAAATGCTAATACGATTATAAATACAACAAAAGGTAACAGCCCAATAAATAACCAACGCCATGAAAAATATTCAAGTATAAATCCAGCTAATGTAGGAGCAATTGCAGGGGCAAAAATAATAGCAAAGCCTATTAAGCCCATTGCACTTCCGCGTTTTTCTGGTGGGTAAATGAACATAACAATACTCATCATGAGTGGCATAATAATTCCTGCCCCAGCTGCTTGAATCATACGACCCATTAAGAGAATACTAAAATTCGGAGCAAGAGCGCAAAAAAGAGTCCCTATTAATAAGAGAGTCATTGAGCTGATAAATAGCTGCCGAGTGGAGAAGCGTTTCATTAAAAAAGCTGTAATTGGAATTAGTATACCATTTACTAACATGAAGCCTGTTGCTAGCCATTGTACGGTACTAGGTGATACTTTAAATACTTCTATAAAACTACTAAGCGCTACATTTAATAGCGTTTGATTTAATGTGGATAAAAAACATCCTATGATTAAAATTGTCATTAATACTTTCTTATTTATCTGAGTAGACATATAAAATTCCTTTCTAAATAACTTTATCGACATGGTGTCAATGAAAATGATTATACCAATTATACCTATTAAATGACATAAACAGTTTACATATAAATGTGGTTTAAACTACAATAATAGACACAGTGTTAAAGAAGTCGATGATAATAGATGGAGTGATAAAAATTGTCTACCAATAAGCAAGATCCGCGAGCAATGCGGTCTAAGAAAATGTTTAAAGAAGCATTAATAGCATTATTAAAAGAAAAGAATGATCTTCAAACGCTTACTGTTAAAAAAGTAGCCGACAAAGCCGAACTAAATCGAGCTACCTTTTATTTACACTTTGTTGACTTAAATGATTTATTAAAAGAACTTGTCAAAGACATTTTTGCTGAATTAGAGGAAAAGTTAAAGCCCTTACTACTATTAGAAAGTTTAAATGAACGCAATCAGTTGTTATCCTATTTAGATTATTTTTATGATCATCGTGTAATGTTCTCGATATTGTTTAAGGAAGATCGCTTTAAACGAAAAATGCATAAGGAAATTAAATCTTTTATACAAATGCGGAGAACCACAAGACAAGTCTTAGATGACCCCGAACGTGTTTCCTTAGATATACTTGCCTCTGCGATGTTTGGAGTTATTGAATGGTGGATGGAAGAGGGCACGGAGTATAGCTCAGAATATATTGTGAATCAAATCGAATTACTTTTTAGACGATAAATTTTATTTGGATATGTAAGGGGAAGGGGAGAGTGATTAAAGTCTACTTCCCTACATAAATTCAATTCTGAAAATTAAATTATTTTCAGGGAAATAATTAGTATACTCTTATAACAAATTTAAGAAAAAATTCTGAAAAAGTGATATATTATTAATTAGGTAAAATAGAAATGAGTGATTAATAGGATGTCTAATACACAGTCAATGATTTTTACTGTTTATGGTGACTATATAAGGCACTATGGCAATAAAATATGGATAGGAAGCCTGATTCGTCTTCTCAAGGAATTTGGACATAATGAGCAATCTGTTCGTGTTGCAGTATCTAGAATGATGAAACAAGGATGGCTTGAGTCAGAAAAACAAGGTAATAAAAGCTATTATTATCTAACTAATCGAGGCAAGGTAAGAATGGAAGAAGCGGCAAATCGAATTTTTAAGCTAATGCCTAACGAATGGGACGGTAAGTGGCGCATGTTAATGTACACCATTCCGGAGGAAAAAAGGCAAATTAGAGATGAACTTCGAAAAGAGCTTTTATGGAGTGGTTTTGGGAGTTTTTCTAGTGGCTGCTGGATCTCTCCAAATAATCTAGAAAAAGAAGTAAAGTTTTTAATAGATAAATATGCAATACAAGAATATGTGGATTTTTTTGTTTCTGAGAATAAAGGGCCAAAGGAGAATAAAACTTTAGTAGAAAAAAGCTGGCCTCTTAAGGAAATAGAAGCACGATATAAAGAGTTTATAGCTACTTATAGTCATCAGTATATTGTTCATCAAAGTATGATAAACGATAATAAAATGTCGTCTGCAGATTGTTTTGTAGAACGAACAAGGTTAGTACATGAGTATCGAAAGTTTCTTTTTATTGACCCTGGTCTTCCAAAAGAGCTATTACCCGACATTTGGAGTGGTAACCATGCCGCTCTTTTGTTCGAGCAATACTATAAATTACTTGCTCCTCTAGCAAGTGAATTTTTTGAGGAAGTTTTCCAAGAGGATAATGATCTTCAAAGAAAAGATGATGAGTATGATGTTAATCACCATCCTCTATTGAAGGAATAATAGCCATGTAGTTAATATTTCATGAATGTAATAAACCTAAAAAAGCATCCTTTTTGAAGAAACTTCTTTAACGATTATCCGTAACTATAAGAAAACAAAAAAGGGGGAGATCATTTACATGAGTGATTGGTCGTTGCGGAAAAAAGAGAAAAGGACGAAAAGGAAAAAAGAAAAGGATAACGTTTCAAAATGGAGTATATTTGATTTCTTGATCAATGTGACTGATATAATTATATGGCCAATTCGTTTTGTTTTTTGGATACTTCGAGGTATTGGTAGAGCGATAGGGAATCTTTTTGATGGGATATAATATGATGGGGACACCACGCCAAATAGTGTCTTTTTAGTTGCAATTAATTTGTCATTTCAAGTACGGGTGCCCATAAAATATGGAGACCATTTTTTTAAAGACAGTATTTACATTTTAAAATGAAAATTCTCTTTAACTAACACACATAAAAAGAGCTTGGAACAGTATCTCCAAGCTCTTTGTAACTTTGATGTTCAAAGACTAATCAGCAGTTCTAACTGACAGGGTATCTTCAAAAATTTCTCGGTAGTCATATCCTTTTTGCACATAAGTATCAATTGATAGTTGGATTAGCTCAAGATCCTTATCGTTTAGCTCCCTCACAACCTTTCCAGGTGAGCCGACGATTAGTGAACGGGGAGGAAATTTCTTACCTGACGGCACAAGCGTGTTAGCTCCTACAATACTTTCCTCTCCAATTTCAGAATGGTCTAAAATAGTAGATCCCATTCCAATAATGGATCGTTTACCAATCCTGCAGCCATGGAGAATGACATTATGTCCTACAGTCACCTCATCTTCTATAATAACTGGAGCATCTTCATACAAGTGAATCGTTGAATTATCCTGTATGCTACATTTATTACCAATCGTTATAGGTGCCTCATCGCCTCTTAAAACAGCGTTAAACCATATAGTGGATTCCTTGCCCACTCGTACGTCCCCAATAATCTTCGCTCCCGGTGCAACCATTGCGTTATCACTTATACTTGGTGATTTTCCTTTAAATGAAATAATCAAATAATTTCCTCCTTTTTAAATATTAGCAATTGTCATTCTACTAATTATAATATAACATATTTTAATAGGGGTGGATAAAAAATGATATACGTTTGTGAATTGTTAGGTATTTCCTATCCATTAATTCAGGGGGGGATGGGAAACATAAGTAACGCTCAGCTTACAGCTGCAGTATCGGAAGCTGGAGGTTTAGGTACGATTGGTTGTGGTACGATGACACCAAAAGAAGTGGAACAAATCATACTAGAAACTAAAAAGTTAACCGAAAAAAGATTTGCTATTAATATTGCTATTAATGTTTCACCATTTGTGGAAGAAATGATTGAACTTGTTATAAAACACAAAATACCGATTGTTTCTTTGTCGGCTGGAAACCCAGCTCCCTATATTCCTATTTTGAAGCCAAATGGGATTATAGTGATGACGGTTGTCGCTTCTGTAAAGCAAGCGCTAAAAGCAGAACAAGCAGGGGCAGATATTGTAGTTGGTGAAGGTTTTGAAGCGGCAGGTATTAATTCTAATCTGGAATTGACCACTTTCACGTTAATCCCTCAGCTAGTAAAACATGTGAGTATTCCTATAATTGCGGCAGGAGGAATTGGTGATGGGAATGGATTAGCGGCCGCATTATCCCTAGGTGCTAGTGGAGTGCAGCTCGGAACAAGGTTAGTGGCGACGAAAGATGCCCCCTTTCATGAACTATATAAAAACAGACTAATTCAAGCTAGTGATTTAGATACGCTATTGCTTGGGAGGAGCGTTGGTAGAATAAGGAGAGTATTAAATACTCCTTATGCGAGTCGGTTGATCGACAGAGAAAAACAGGGGATGACGATCGAGGATTACTTGAATAGTACGACAGAGGAGCACCATAAAAAAGGTGCATTAGAGGGGGATCTAGAAGGTGGTTTTTTAAATAGTGGCCAAATAGCTGGATTGTTGTATGATCTACCTTCAGTAGAAGAATTGTTCAATAGAATGATGGTTGAAGCAGAACAAAAACTGCAAAATAATCTAACAGAATTTAGACGATTAAAAAAAAGCTAAAGACGAAGACCAACTCTGGTCAGCGAATTTAACTTCTTAGTTTAAAGGCATCCAGCGTTTTTAGTTTGTGATTCCTAGCATATTGCTCGATCGTAGCACTGCTTACCTTTTCCTCAAGTAATTGTATAAGGGTCGCATGCTCTTCAATGGATTGGGGCGTTCGTTTTGGATAAAACGTAAAACCAGCCTGTCTCACTATATCTAACCGACCCCATGTTTCTTCAATATTTTTTATGAGTAATTCGTTTGGACAAAATGAGTAAATATGAAAATGGAATTCTCTGTTAAGTGCTCCTAGTTTGTCTAATTCATAGTTATCAAGCATGATTTTCATTTCTCTATTAATTTCCTTTAACTTTGTTATACCTTGAGCTGTAATGTTTGTGGCACTAATAGCAGTAGCATAACCCTCAAGTAAAGCGAGTACTTCCAATGATTCCTTATATAACTGATTGTCAATTCCTTTGACGATGGCTCCGATATTAGGTTTAAATTCAAGCAGCTTTTCGGATTCAAGCTGATGAATCGCTTCCCTAACCGGAATGTGACTAGAGCCGACCTCCTTTGCAATTTGATTGATAATAATTCGTTGACCAGGCGCATAAGTACCATCTACTATTCTAGTTCGAATAACTTTGTAAGCATATTGGCGTTTATTCATATTAGTTTTCATAATAATCGAATTGTATATCATTTAATATATGAAATCAATAAATAGTTGTCATATCAACAATTATTTACTTTATATTCTGATAATAAAATAAATTCAGATAAAATATTGTAATAATATATAAAATGATATATGATATTTGTAAATATTTAACGAAATTTCTCCTGCATGGTTTTTAAAGAAATAGAATTTGAAACTTAACTAACTTGTAAGCGCTTCCATTAAAGTGGGGTTAAAAACATAATTTAAAGTAGGTGAACGCTATGTTAGAAGGTTTAGAGATTGGTAGGAAAGAGATTATTCATATAACAGTCACTGAAAGCATGTTCGCAGCATTTGAAGGTGAAGTGGTGCACCCTGTCTATTCGACTGTGAGTATGACATATCATATGGAATGGGTATCTAGGAAAATAATTTTACCTTATTTAAGCTCTGAACAAGAAGGAATGGGTGCTGCAGTTAAGATCAAACATGTTTCTCCTGCTCCTTATGGAAGTATAGTAACGTTGACTGCTACAGTCACAGAACTTCGAGACAATAAAGTTATAACAAATGTTGTTGCAGAGAGTGATACAGGAGTTATTGGTTTGGGGGAGGTAACTCAAGTTATTTTGCCAAAGGCTACAATAAAAACAAAATGGAACGAGGCCTCAGCGTAAGAATATACACTGAAACCGCCTAAGGAGGAACCAATCAAATGCTAGCTGAAAGATTATCAATGACTAAAGAATTTGAGCTTTTCGATCGAATGTCTTCTCATGAACAGGTTGTATTTTGTAATGATCCCGCTACTGGCTTAAGAGCAATTATCGCAATTCACAATACTACACTTGGGCCAGCTCTCGGTGGTTGTCGAATGCAACCATATAATAGTGTGGAAGAAGCGCTCGAAGATGTTCTTAGGCTTTCAAAAGGTATGACGTATAAATGTGCCGCCGCAGATGTGGACTTTGGTGGCGGAAAAGCAGTTATTATTGGTGACCCTAAAAAAGATAAATCGCCGGAGCTATTCAGAGCATTTGGTCAATTTGTCAATTCACTGGGTGGACGCTTTTTTACAGGTACAGATATGGGCACAACAATGGATGATTTTATACATGCGATGAAAGAAACTAATTTTATAAACGGACTGCCTGAAGCCTATGGTGGAGGAGGAGATTCTTCCATACCTACAGCTGCAGGAGTGATATATGGGCTAAAAGCAACAAATCAGACCCTTTTTGGAGATGAAGCACTTGGAACGAAAAGCTATGCAATACAAGGTTTAGGAAAAGTCGGCTATAAAGTTGCTGTTAGCTTACTAGAGGAAGGAGCTAACCTTTTCGTTACCGATATAAACGACGAAACTCTGCATGCTATTCAACAGATTTCAGTAGATTTAAAGGGGAGCATCCAGGTTGTATCAAATGAAGAAATTTACTCTACTGATGCCGATATTTTTGTTCCCTGCGCACTTGGTGGAATTATAAATGATATGACGATACCTAAGCTGCGTGTAAAGTCAATTGTTGGTTCAGCAAACAATCAATTACTAGCTGATCGACATGGAAGAATGCTTAAAGAAAAAGGAATATTATATGCACCTGACTATATCGTCAATGCAGGTGGTCTTATTCAAGTGGCTGATGAGCTATATGGTATTAATCAGGAACGAGTTCTAGCAAAAACAAAGCAAATATATCATACCTTAATAGAGGTATATAAGGAGGCTTCCTTAACAGGAAGTACAACTGATGAAGCAGCAAATGCTATGTGTGAAAAGCGAATTGAGAACCGAAAAACTCGCAATAACTTTTATTCAACACCACTAAAACCAAAGTGGAGTATTCGTAAATAAGTGATCGGAGGGAAGCTAAGTGAAGCATAATTATCCTTTAAAAAGAATAATGGATGATGAAGGGACACTACTAGATGAACAATTCAAAGAACAAATTGAGGAAACCTTAGTCAAGGAACTTTACTTTCACATGCTCCGTATTCGAACATTCGACCGAAAAGCCATTAATCTACAGAGACAAGGTCGATTAGGAACCTATGCTCCATTCGAAGGGCAAGAGGCAGCTCAGGTTGGTAGCGCGCTTGCGTTAAAGGAAGATGACTGGGTTTTTCCAACCTATCGTGATCATGGGGCAACTTTAACTTTTGGTAAGAGTATGGCAAAAACTTTTTTATACTGGAATGGAAGAATAGAGGGGTGCTTATCCCCAAAAAATAAAAATATTTTTCCTCCGGCTGTGCCAATCGCTACTCAGCTTCCCCATGCAGCTGGAGCAGCCTGGGCAGAAAAAAGGAAAGGTACAAAAAATATTGCGATCGCTTATTTTGGTGATGGGGCTACCTCCGAGGGAGATTTCCATGAGGGCTTAAACTTTGCTAGCGTTTTTAAAGTTCCAGCTATCTTTTTCAATCAAAATAATGGCTTTGCAATTTCTGTTCCTATCGAAAAACAGATGAATTCTGAAACTATTGCCCAAAAAGCAGTGGCTTATGGAATGCCAGGTATTAGAGTCGATGGAAACGACAGCCTCGCCGTATATTTTGAAACCCTTAAAGCAGTGGAAAAAGCAAGAGCAGGTGAAGGACCTAGTCTAATAGAGGCTGTCACATGGAGAAAAGGTGCTCATACGACTGCAGATGACCCATCCAAATATAGAGCCGCTACCATGGGAGACCATATTGTGGATCCCCTTTTAAGACTAGAGTTATTTATGAAAAACTACGGTTACTGGAATGAAGAATGGTTGCAAGCTACTACTGAGGAGATTAGTAATGAAATAGATGCAGCTGTAGAAGAAATGGAAAATTTCCCACCTCCTAACGTAGAGGATGTTTTCAACCATGTATTTGCTGATATGCCTGCTCAGCTAACCGAACAAAAAGATGCGTATCTTGCATATTTAGGGAGGCAATGATCAATGACCCAGTTAAAACAATCAAGTGCTTCACAAGAGACAACAAAGCAAATGACATTAATCCAGGCGATAAACGATGGGATGCGGGTTCTACTAGAGGAGGACGAATCTACACTTGTGCTTGGTGAAGACGTGGGTAAAAATGGTGGGGTTTTTCGAGCTACTGAGGGACTCCAAGAAAGGTTCGGTGCTGATCGAGTAATCGACACTCCTCTTTCTGAATCAGGAATAATAGGTACTTCTATTGGATTAGCTGTAAATGGATTTAGACCAATAGCTGAAATTCAGTTTTTAGGGTTTATTTATCCAGCATATGAGCAAATCATGACACATGCTTCGAGAATTCGGATGAGGTCTATGTCTCGTTTTACAGTGCCAATGGTTATTCGTGCACCTTATGGAGCAGGCATACGTGCACCGGAAATACATTCGGACAGCACCGAAATCTTATTTACTCATATGCCTGGTATTAAAGTGGTCTGTCCTTCCAGTCCATATGATGCAAAGGGATTGTTAATAGCTGCAATGGAAGATCCTGACCCAGTTCTTGTTTTAGAGCCTATGAAGAACTATCGATCGGTGAGAGAAGATGTTCCAATAAATAAATATAAAGTGGAAATTGGAAAGGCGAAGGTTGTCCAAGAAGGGGCAGATGTAACTCTCATTGCTTGGGGAGCAATGGTTTCAATTGCTCAAAAAGCTGCAGAGCTTGCAGGAAAAAAAGGAATACATTGCGAAATAATAGATTTACGTACGCTTTATCCATTAGATAGGGAAACAATCGCCAAATCTGTGCAAAAAACAACTAGAGCAGTAATCATTCATGAAGCTCATCCTACAGGTGGGTTAGGTAATGACATCGTATCTATTATTAACGATACCTCATTCTTATATTTGCGAGCACCTGTTGAGCGAATTACAGGTTTTGATGTTCCTGTTCCATTCTTTACTTTAGAAGAGCATTATCTACCTACTCCCGCTAGAGTGATGGAGGGGATTGATAAAGTAATTCATTTTTAAGGAGGGTTTTGAATGATTGATGTGAAATTACATGATATAGGAGAAGGAATGACTGAAGGAGAGGTTATCCACTATTTAGTTAAAGTGGGTGATAGGGTGCAAACGGACCAGCCTTTAGTTGAAGTCCAAACAGATAAAATGGTTGCTGAACTTACCTCTCCTTGTACTGGTATTGTCAAAGAGATTCGAATTGCTGCAGGAGAAATGGTAAAAGTAGGTACCAGTCTTCTTTCCTTAGAAAGTGAGGGCGGAGGGGGTTCCTCAACCGAGCAGTCGTCAAAGGATATATCAGTAGAGACTAGCAGTAACCAGCCCTTAAAAGAAGATAAATCCTTAGAGTTTACTTATAAGAGAATACTAGCTACGCCTTACACAAGAAAAATAGCTAGGGAACATAACATCAATTTAGAGGATGTGACCCCTTCAGATCCTTCAGGAAGAATTACAGAAGAGGACGTTATGAGGTTTATAGATAATAAAACAGAGAAGAAGATTATACCTGAGAAGATTGTTGTCCAGACGCAACCAGATGAAATACCCTATAAAGGAATTAGAAAAAAGATTGCTGAAAATATGAAGAAATCACTCTTTACCATCCCACATGTAACCCATTTTGACGAAGTGAATATGACTAATCTATTAGAAATGAAGGCACAGTTGAAAGCCACTGGTCATTCCATAAGTATTCCAGCCTTTCTCTTGAAAGCACTTGTCATTTCCTTAAAGGATTTTCCGATATTCAATGCCGAGCTTGACGAAGAAAATAGTCGGATACTCCTCAAGAAAAGCTATCACATAGGCATAGCCACCAACACAGAAAACGGACTGATTGTCCCTGTACTCCACGATACCGATAAAAAATCTCTCATACAAATAAATCAAGAAATAAAAGAATTAACACAAAAGGCCATAGCAGGAAAGCTTCAACCATCAGAAATGCAAAACAGCACATTTACAGTTAGTAATGTAGGACCTTTAGGCAGCATAGCCGCCACTCCTATTATCAATTATCCCGAGACTGCATTAATCGCTTTTCATAAAACCAAAAAACAGCCAATCGTTAATGCGCAGGATGAGATTGTTATTGGACACATCATGAATCTATCCATGTCATTTGATCACCGCGTAGCAGACGGTGCAACTGCAATTGCATTCACGAATCGTTTTTCAAGTTTAATCGAACATCCACATAAACTAATTTTGGAGATGATTTAGATGGTTGTAGGAGAAATAAGCCATAAACGAAATCTGATCATTATTGGGGGTGGACCAGGAGGATACAGCGCGGCTATACGAGGTGCTCAGCTTGGCCTTTCCGTTACTTTAATTGAGCAAAAAAACCTGGGAGGAGTGTGCTTAAACGAAGGCTGTATACCTTCAAAGGTTTATACTTTTGCAAGCTCGAAACGTTCCGAGTTGGATCAGCTAGCTAAGATTGGTATTGATGCGGCTGGAAGAGATATAGATATCCAGAGATTACTTGAATATCAAAAGGAAGTAATCGGACAGCTGAGGTCAGGTGTAGAAAGACTTTGCCAGGCGAATAAGGTAGAAATCGTTCAAGGGAAAGCTACGTTTATAGCAAAGCATAAAATTGGTGTGGAAAATGGTCACCAATTCGATATGTATGAGTTTGACCAAGTAATTATCGCTACAGGTAGTAAAAATATACTTCCTAGCTATATAACATCTAAGAGTCCTCATGTGCTATATCCGTTTGAACTGTTTCAACTAAGCAAGCTGCCTGAAGATGTAATCATTGATGGTCAAGATTATATTGCCCTAGAAGCGGCCTCAAGCTTGGCAGCACTTGGCACACAAGTAACCTTATTAATAGAATCCGATACTGGGCTACCTTTTGATGAATCGGTCAATAAGGAGTTATTAAGAATATTTAAAAAGAGAAAAATAAAAGTAGTAGAGAAAAAAGAAATTATTGGGACTCATGAGGATTTAAACGGTGTCTCTGTTACGGTGTTAACCAATCAGCATAAAGAAATGAAAATGGGGGCTTCTTGTTTAGTGGTTCCTGAGCTTAGGGTCTCAAACGTAGAAGAGCTTGGGTTGAAGCGGCTGGGCATGGAGTTAGGTGGAAATGGTTTTATCCAAGTAAATAATCGTTTAGAAACTTCAATCCCCAACATATATGCAGTTGGAGATGTAACAGGTGGTCCCCTGCTTGCTTGGAAGGCTATCAAACAAGGAAAAGCGGCAGTATCTTTCATTGCTGGAGAAAGACCAGAGGTGGACATAACGATCGCACCCACTTGTGCTCATACAATCCCTCCGGTAGTAACTGTTGGTTTAACGGAACAACAGGCAAATAACCTAGGACTTTCTGTACGTACAAGTAAATTTCCGCTTGGCAGCAATGGTTATTCCACAATTACTGGGAAAAGAGATGGATTTATAAAGGTAATCTCTGAATCTACGACCGAAGTAATTCAAGGAATTCATATGATTGGGGATGGCGCTATCGAATTGTCAGGCTCCTTTTTACAACTATTAGAGATGGCTGCGAAGGAGGAGGATATAAAATTTCCAAATTACGTGCACCCAGGCATAAATGAGGCACTACTGGAATCTGTGGAAGGATTGCTTGGACAAGCGATTCATCTAGCTCCAGTAAAGAAGGAAGTGGTAATTGGTTAAATTACGGCTGTAAACTATTTTACCAGAAGCTTGTTATATAACTAAAAGAGTCGGAGGGGGAAATAAACGTGAAGAAGAGATGGAAGAGTCTTTTAACTGTATTAGCTAGTGCATCCTTGTTACTTGCTGCCTGTGGAGATGAGGGAGATGAAGCTTCTTCGTCCAAAACCTATAATATTGGAGTTACTCAAATTGCGGAGCATCCATCCTTAAATGCAGCTTATGACGGCTTTAAAAAGGCTTTAGAGGATGCAGGGATCGAGGCAGAATACGAGTTTCAAAATGCGCAAGGAGACGGTAATAATAACACAACTATAGCTACAAACTTAGTTAGCTCCAATGTAGATTTGATCTTTGCAAACTCAACAGGAAGTGCTCAAGCTGCACTTAGTGCAACGCAGGACATTCCGATTGTATTTACATCTGTTACAGATGCAGTTGGTGCAGAGCTAGTCGAATCGATGGAAAAGCCAGGTGGTAATGTCACGGGTACTATTGATTCCCACCCGGACGCTATTGCTAATACAATGAAATTTTTAAAAGAAGAGCTTGGTGCAACGAAAGTAGGAATGGTATTTAACTCCGGAGAACAAAATTCACGCTCTCAAGTAGATTCCGTAAAGGAGTTATTGGAAGACATGGATATGACAGTTGTAGAAGCATCTGTAGCTACAACAGCTGACGTCAAGCAAGCAACGGAATCACTTATAGGGAAAGTCGATTCTATGTATATCATTACAGATAACACAGTTGTATCCGCTCTGGAGTCGGTAATCTCGGTAGCAAATGAAAATAAAATTCCAGTTATGGTAGGAGAATTTGATTCGGTTAAACGTGGTGGCTTAGGAGCTTATGGATTTGAATACTTTGATATTGGTTATGAGGCTGGTCAGATGGCAGTCAAAATATTAAAAGGGGAAAGTAAGCCTGCTGATATCCCAGTACAGGTGCCTCAAAAGCTAAAACTAATTATGAACAAAGAAACTGCAGATACAATTGGTGTGGATATTAAAGACGAGTGGAAAGCTGAAATGAGCGAATAACGAGGAGGTGATTCTTTATGTTTTCAGCAGTATTCGGCTCAATGGAACAAGGAATCATTTATGCAATTATGGCACTTGGAGTGTATATCTCATTCCGAGTGCTAGATTTTCCAGATTTGACGGTTGACGGTAGCTTTGTAACAGGGGCAGGGACTGCCGCTACGATGATTATACTTGGGTATCATCCCGTATTGGCAACAAGCATGGCTATATTAGCAGGCTTTATAGCAGGCTGTATAACTGGGTTACTGCATACGAAGGGAAAGATAAATCCCCTTCTATCTGGGATATTAATGATGATTGCACTGTACTCGATTAATTTAAGAATTATGGGACTCACCTCTGAAAACTCTATAGGTCGTCCTAATATTCCCCTGTTGAATGCGGAAACTCTTTTTGTTCAGTTCCAATCATTTTGGAGTGGGCTTGGGATAGATTCCGCTCTCAATAGCTTTTTGCAAATGCTTGGAGTAGAAAGAGTTCCATCTACATGGGGAACATTTTTTCTAATGGCTTTAGTAGTCATCCTTATTAAAATCATAGTAGATTGGTTTTTAAAGACCGAGATAGGCTTAGCGATCAGAGCAACTGGTGACAATAAGAAAATGATCCGCAGTCTATCAGCCAATACAGATACTTTAATCATTATAGGTCTTGGTTTTTCAAATGCACTAGTTGCTTTCTCAGGGGCCTTAATCGCTCAGTATGCTAAATTTGCGGATATTGGCCTTGGGATTGGGATGATTGTAATTGGTCTTGCTTCTGTGATTATTGGTGAAGCTATTTTTGGAACAAAAACGATTGTCCGTACAACATTAGCCGTAATAGCTGGAGCGATAATTTATCGTATCGTGCTTGCACTGGCTCTCCGTTTAAACTTTTTGGATACAGGTGATATGAAGCTTATCACCGCGGTAATTGTTATAGGAGCACTTGTGCTACCACAGTTTTTAGAAAAGAAACGGGAAAAAAATAGAAAGGCAAAGCGACATTCTGAAAGACTTCGAGAAAACCAATCCTTACTGATGAAGGAGGGGCCAGCTATTGTTAAAGCTCAATCAGATTAATAAGCTTTTTAATGAAGCAACACCAGATGAAAAGGTAGCATTAGACCAAATTAACCTTGAGCTCCGTTCGGGTGACTTTATGACAGT
This sequence comes from Psychrobacillus sp. MER TA 171, assembly GCF_023713305.1. NCBI lineage: Bacteria > Bacillati > Bacillota > Bacilli > Caryophanales > Bacillaceae > Psychrobacillus > Psychrobacillus sp. MER TA 171. Next base: position 90,900 of record NZ_JAMAWN010000003.1, read on the forward strand.
CATTGGCAGTAACGGAGCAGGTAAATCAACCATGCTTAATATGATATCGGGCGCTCTATCTCCAGATTTTGGAACAATAGAGATTGAAAAAAAAGATGTTACTAAGATGCCTGAATATAAACGCTCTCAAATGATTGGTCGAGTTTTTCAGGACCCGATGGCTGGTACCGCTCCGACGATGACTATTGAGGAAAATCTTGCGATGGCCTATTCAAGAAATAAAAAAAGAAGTCTCAAAATTGGTGTCGATAAGAAAAGGCGTGAATTTTTTCGGACCTCTCTGGAAACGTTACATCTCAACTTAGAAAATCGACTAAATGCAAAAGTCGGGTTGCTGTCTGGTGGAGAAAGGCAGGCACTTTCCTTATTAATGGCAACCTTTACAAAGCCGGCCATTTTACTTTTAGATGAGCATACAGCAGCACTCGATCCTTCCAGGGCAGAACTCATTACGAGTTTAACAAAGGAACTGGTGGAAAAGGATAAGTTGACGACGTTGATGATTACGCATAATATGCAGCAGGCTTTAGATTTAGGCAATCGATTAATAATGATGGATAAAGGTCAAATCATTTTACAAATAGATGCCGAGGAGAAAAGAACTTTAACAATTAATAAGCTTATGGATGAATTCCAACGAATCCGGGGAGAGAAGTTAACAAGCGATAAAGCATTGTTATCGGTCTAAGGAGGTATACAGATGAGTTCAGCAAGCATAAAGCTTCGTCATCTAAACGCGTTAAAAACAGTTGAGGTGGATCCTCTCACTAATTCGTTTTACTTAAATGGACAAAGAAATGGGCTAAAGGATTACCCTGTTGCTTCTCCCGTTTGTGGGACAGTGTACGGAACTATACTTAACTATAAAGAAGATCTCACAGCCATAGAAGAGCAGCTTCATCAAAAACCTTATGCTGCTCCTCCTAACGCACCTATCTTGTATATAAAACCGGCAAATACAATCAATTTTCATAGTGCTCCTATTCCTATGCCAAAGGGGGTCTCTACACTAGAAGTTGGAGCATCGTTAGGAGTAGTTATTGGTAAGAAGGCAATTGCTATAAAAGAAGAGGATGCATTTTCTTATATTGCTGGTTACACAATTGTAAATGATGTCAGTATTCCACACGATAGTATTTTCCGACCAGCGGTGCCATACAAGGCAAGGGATGGTTTTTGTGCCATTGGACCTTGGATCATAGATGCCAAAAATATTATGGATCCAAATTCCTTTACGATAAAGGTCTATATAAACAATGAACTCCGGTTAGAAAAAAACACGTCTACTCTAGTGCGCCCAATTGCTAGATTGCTAGAAGAAATAACGGAGTTTATGACGTTAGACGTTGGGGACCTCCTACTGGTCGGAATTCCTACAGCTTCTCCTAAAGTACACGTAGGAGATCAGATCAGAATTGATATAAGCGAAATAGGATCATTAGAAAACTATATGATGGATGAGGAAGAGGGGTGTTTCCTATAAAAAGAGCTAGAGTTGCATATGGTGGAGCTATTTATAATGCAAATGAATATGACACTAGGCTTCAGCTTGAGGATGGTAGGATTGTGAACCAGGATGAGGTTACATGGTTAACACCCCTTAACCCGCGAACTACCTTTGCTTTAGGTCTTAACTATGCCGATCATGCTGCAGAATTAGCTTTTGATGCTCCTTCTGAACCTCTTATCTTTTTAAAGGGACCTAATACATTTGTAGGTCATAATGGGTTTACCAGACGACCATCAGATATAACTTACATGCATTACGAATGCGAGCTTGCTGTTGTAATCGGTAAAAAAGGCAAACATGTAAAAAAAGAAGACGCTTACGATTATGTTAAAGGCTATAGTATAGCAAATGACTATGCTTTTAGAGATTACCTCGAGAACTATTACCGACCAAATCTTCGTGTGAAAAATAGAGATGGCTGTACTCCGCTTGGACCATGGTTAGTGGATAAGGAGTATATTCCAGATCCAATGAATCTTCCATTATATACGTATGTTAATGATAAGCTCGTTCAAAAGGGTAATACGAAAGATATGATATTTGATATTCCAACACTTATTGAATATATCAGTAGCTTTATGACCTTAAGTGAAAATGATGTCATTTTAACCGGGACACCTAAAGGCTCGGTGGACACTAAAGTGGGCGATCATATTGTGACTGAAATTGAAGGAGTTGGTCGTCTAGCAAATACTATTATAGGCGATGAAAAATTCATTAAGAGTTAATACGGAAGGGGAATTGATTTGCCTCATTTTATTGTAGAGTATACAGACAACTTAAAGGAAGACATTAACGTGGAGCAGCTTTTAAAAGATGTTCATCAAATACTTATAGCTAGAAACGATACATTCCCAATTGGAGGAATTCGATCGAGAGCAATCGAGCTAACAGATTATCGAGTAGCTGATGGGTTAGAGGATGATGCCTTTGTACATGCCACATTAAAGATTGCTGCAGGTAGGTCTGAAGAAATCAAGGCAGAAGTATGTGACACTATATTCGAGGTTATTAAAGCTCACTTCGATGAAACGATGAATAAAAGATACTTAGCACTGTCTATGGAATTGGTTGAATTTAGTGATTCAGGAACGTACAAGCAGAACAATATTCATTCTCGTTTTTAAATATCATCATGCTTTAAATCATATATTATTTCATATATTCTTGTTTAATTTGTTCAGAAAATTCGGATTTAGGAGGTAGTAAATATGGGTGCTCGAACAGGGAAGGAATACATCCAAGGTGTGAAGGATCGTCAAACAGAGGTGTGGATTCACGGAGAAAAAGTAGAGGATGTGACTACCCATCCAGCTTTTAAAAACGTGATAGAAAGTGTAGCGGGTTTATATGATCTCCAGCATGAAAAGCCAGAAAAAATGTTATACAAATCACCAACTACCGGAGATAAGGTGGGGCTTTCCTTTATCGCACCGAAAACAAAGGAAGATTTGTTTAAAAGAAGAGAAATGCATAGTGAATGGGCAGCTTTTTCGGGTGGAATGATGGGTCGTTCACCTGACTATTTAAACACAAGCATTATGGCGTTTGGAACAGCAAGTAAGTTCTTTGCACAGGAGGGCGGCGGGAGTAAGCAATTTGCTAAAAATGCAGAAGATTATTATGAATATGCGAGAGAGAACGACATCAGTCTTACGCATACACTTATTCATCCGCAGGTGAACCGATCCATGCTAACACAATCGGAACAAAAGGACCCTTTCTTATCTGCCCGTATTACTAAAAAGACGACAGATGGAATTATCATAAACGGTTGTCGCCTTCTAGCTACCTTAGGGGGAATAACGGATGAATTAGTCGTCTTTCCATCTACTATAAATCGAACTCCCGGTACAGTGGACGATCCATTTGCCTTTGCATTTGCTATTCCGAACAACACGCCAGGCTTAAAATTTCTCTCTCGCGAATCTTTTGATTATGGAAAGAGTAAATGGGACCATCCCCTAGGTGCCAGATTTGATGAAAGTGATGCGATTATATCGTTCGAGGATGTGTTAGTGCCTTGGGAGAGAGTCTTCGTTTGTGAAAGCACTGATATTTGTAATCGTACGTATGCAGAAACGAATGCTGTTATCCATATGACGCATCAAGTAATCTCTAAAAACGTTGTGAAAACTGAATTTATCCTAGGTGTAGTTATTAGCATGATGGAGGCCATTGGTATCGATAAGTTCATGCATGTAAAGGAAAAGGCCAGTGAAATCATGGTGATTCTAGAGGTGATGCGCTCTCATTTATACCGAGCAGAGCATAATGCGAAGATAGACCAATATGGCAATATGACTCCAGACTTCGAGCCATTAAATGCAGCAAGAAACTGGTTCCCTAAAATGTACCAGCGTATGAATGAAATTATCAAAATTTTAGGTGCCTCAGGATTAATGGCATTGCCAACTGAAGCAGACTTTAGCAACGATGATGTAGGTTCTTTAGTACATCGCTATACTCAGGGTGCAAATATAAATGGGGAAGAACGTGTGCAGCTTTTCCGTTTAGGCTGGGATATATCCATCAGTGCATTTGGAAATCGACAAGCTCTATATGAATATTATTTCTTTGGAGATCCGGTTCGTATGTCCAATGCTTATTATGATAGCTTCAATAAACAACCGTATAAGGATATGGTGACTAGCTTTCTAAATAGAGCCAAAAAGGAAGCAGGCATACTTTCATAGTAAAGATTTTCTAAAGGAGTGTATCCATGCAACAGCTTAAAAATGAAATAGATAATCAGTTATTCCGAACGATAATGGGCACCTTTGCAACTGGAGTTACGGTAATTACTACAAAAGTAGAGAACGAAGTTTATGGCATGACAGCGAATGCATTCATGTCAGTTTCTCTAGAGCCTAAGCTAGTGGCTATAAGCATAGGAGACCAAGCTAAAATGCATTCTTATATAAACTCATCTAAACGATTTGCCATCAATATTTTGGCTGCTAACCAACTGGAGCTTTCTAAGCAGTTTGCCGGGCAGTTGAATTCAAACCTGGAAGTAGCATTTGATTACTATCAGGAGCACCCTATTTTAAAGAACTCACTTGCAGTTATCACATGTGAGTTGTTTAACCAAATAGACGCAGGCGATCATACTATTTTCATCGGAAAAGTAATAGGGGTAAAGCACGAACCAAGTGAGCCTCTCTTGTTTTTTGGAGGTAAATACCAAGAGTTAAACAAATAGCTGGAGGAAGAAAATAAAGGGTTGAAAGGAGTCGAATAAAATGGCGTATGAAGAAGAAAAAAAGAAGCTAAGAGGTTCTATTTGTCCTGTAGTTACTCCCTTTACAGAAAATGGAGAAATAGATGAGGAATCCTTTAAGAACCTTATCCATTGGCAAATAGAAAGTGGGAGTCACGGTATATCTGTGACGGGTACAAGTGGGGAACCAAGCTCGTTAACGATTAATGAGCGTAAAAGAGTAATGAAGCTAGCCAGTGAAACAATTGCTGGGCGAGTATTTTTTGCACCTGGTACAGGGTCAACCAACCACGAAGAAACAATGGAGCTTACTAAGTATGCAGAGGAACTAGGCGCTGATGCTGCTATGGTAATTGTTCCCTACTATAATAAACCAAATCAGGAAGCCTTATATACACACTTCAAAGTAGTTGCAGACTCTGTGAAAATCCCAATTATCATCTATAACATTCCAGGCAGATCTGCAGTAAATATGGAAGTCGGTACGATGAAGAGACTAGTTGAAGCGTGTCCAAACATTGTTGGAGTAAAGGAGGCCAATAAGGATTTTGAGCATGTTAATCGTGTCCTACTTAATTGTGGAAGAGATTTTCTTCTTTATTCAGGAATAGAGCTTCTATGTTATCCAATGCTAGCTATTGGCGGTGCAGGCTTTATTAGCGCGACGGCTAATGTAGAACCTGCTAAAGTAGCGGAGCTTTACAATGCTTGGACAGCTGGAGATGTGGAGAGGGCTCAGGATCTACATTTCGAACTAATGCCTTTGAATGATGCGTTATTTAGAGATACGAATCCTGCTCCGGCAAAGGTGGCCCTAGGGATGATGGGGAAGATAAACCCTAAACTGCGACTTCCATTAGGTCCACCATCACAAGCAGTAAAGGATGAAGTGCGACAGACTCTAATAAGCTTAGATATTCTGCCGAAAGAAACTGCCCAACAATTTTAATGAAAGAAGGTGATGAACATGGTGTCTTCTCATGAGTTAATGTCACTCAAGCATGAAACCCAACAAAGCATTTCCCTCTATATAAATGGTGAGTTTACGCCTGCAGCTAGTGGTGCAACTTTCAACAACATGAATCCTTTTACGAACGAGCAAATCAATACAGTCTCGGAAGGCCAAAAGGAAGATATAGATAAAGCTGTTGCAGCAGCTCGTGATGCTTTTGACAATGGTCCATGGAAAACAATGAAGTTAAGTAAAAGGCTGTCTTATATTTATCGTATTGCAGACCTTATTGACGAGGAAGTAGAACGAATCGCATATTTAGAGGCTTTAGACACCGGTTTGCCAATAAGCCAAACAAGAAAAATGGTAAACCGTGCCTCTGAAAACTTTCGCTTTTATGCAAGAATGGTTGAGAGTCGTCTGGTAGGGGATGTCTATCAGGTGGATGACGAATTTGTCAATTATACGATTCATGCCCCTGTAGGCGTAGCCGGTTTAATAACTCCATGGAATGCACCTTTCATGCTTGAGACATGGAAGATTGCTCCAGCACTTGCTACAGGAAATACAGTAGTCCTAAAGCCAGCAGAGCTTTCTCCTCTATCGGCAAATCTATTAGCAGAGGTGATTCATAAGGCAGATCTACCAAAAGGAGTCTTTAATGTGGTTCACGGTAAGGGAGAAGTAGCTGGTGATGCTTTAGTTAAGCACCCAGACGTACAGCTCATTTCGTTTACCGGGGAGACTATAACTGGATCTACTATTATAAAAAATAGTGCAGACACCTTGAAGAGCTGTTCCATGGAGCTAGGCGGCAAATCTCCAATAATTGTTTTTGAGGATGCTGATTTCGAGCGAGCACTAGACGCCTGTGTATGGGGTATCTTTTCCTTTAATGGAGAACGCTGTACGGCTAATTCTCGATTATTCGTCCAAGAAAGCATAAAAGACAGATTTATAGATGCATTAAAAAAGAGAGTTGCTAATATCAAAGTGGGAGACCCTTTAAATGACCTGACGGAGGTTGGTCCTCTTATTGATCGAGGTCACTATAACAAGGTACGTGGCTATATAGACATAGCACGTGAAGAAGGTACTGATGTAATCTCAGGACATATTCCAGCTGAATTTTCCAAAGGAAATTTTGTGCCTCCAACATTAATTTTAAATGCTCATAACCAAATGCGGGTTGCTAAAGAAGAAATATTCGGCCCTGTTCTAATTGCTATGTCGTTCCAAAATGAAGAAGAAGTCATTAAGCTTGCGAATGACACTGATTATGGATTGGCAGGTTATGTGTGGACGAACGATATTAAACGTGGACATCGTGTAGCACATAAAGTGGACGCAGGAATGCTATGGGTAAATGCCCAAAACGTTCGAGATCTTAGAACTCCTTTTGGAGGGACGAAGTATTCTGGCATAGGCAGAGAAGGTGGGCATTACAGCTTTGATTTTTACACGGAGCATAAAATTATTCACGTATCAATTGCTGACCATCATATCCAGCAATTCGGAAAACAATAGAAAGGAGGAGAAGGCCATTGGATTTTTCCATTATACGTATCGCTCGCACAGTGCTACATGTTAAGGATTTAGAGCTATCTCGTAAATTCTATGTAGATGGGTTGGGGATGATAGAAACTGAGAGAGATGATAGGCATGTCTATCTAAGAGGATTAGAAGAGCATTGTCATCACAGTCTGTTACTAAAAAAAGCCGAAAAATCAGTTGTGGAAGTGCTAAGCTACAAGGTGATGAAGGAAGAAGATTTGGAGCACATTGAAAAATTATTCAAGGCTAAAGGACTTAAAACGAAGTGGATGCCTAAAGGAAATCAGTATGCTATCGGTAGAACGCTTAGAGTTCACGACATTTCGGGTATTCCGCTAGAATTTTTTGCAGAAATGCCTACCGTGGATCGGATGCTTCAAAAATACGATCTATATCGCGGAGCAAAAATTCAGCGAATAGACCATGTCAATTGTGCTGTACCAAATGTGCAAAAAGCCTATGATTTTTATGTGAAGAGTTTAGGATTTTCTTGTTCCGAATACACAGAAACGGAAGAAGGTGACTTATGGGCTGCCTGGTTATTCCGAAAGCCTACAGTTCATGATCAAGCGTTCATGAGTGGGCCAGGTCCTAAGCTTCATCATTTTGCGTATACTTTATCTGACAGGCTGAGCGTGCTCGACTGCTGTGATGTGTTGGCTAGTATGGGCTATGCGGATTGTATCGAGCGCGGACCAGGTCGACATGGATTATCTAACGCATTCTTTCTATATTTAAGAGATCCAGATGGTCATCGTATAGAGTTATATACAGGAGACTATTTGACTTGCGACCCAGATATGAAGCCAAAGCGTTGGGATTTAAATGATCCTCTACGTCAAACATTCTGGGGACATCAGGCACCAGACAAATGGTTCAATGAAACTAGCACATTTATTGATATTGAGACAGGCGAAGAAATAAATAGCGAAGAACCAAAGCTTGAGCAACGAAAACCGAAAATTTTAGTATAAATATGGATTCATCTGAGATTAGTGCAGATGTTATTTTTAGACTGTAGATAGACACCTTGAATATTGGTGTTTACCTATAGTCTTTCATCTTTTATATAGAAATTAAGTGAGGAAGTTTCACTTTCGCTATCAGCGGTATTTTTTCCAAGGAAAGGCTTTAGTTGCTTCTCTTTCTGATGTTACTAGGGTCTTCGGCTTGCGATATACTAACTGAGTCACCAATCTTTGCTCTAACCAAGTGTTTTTATTGGAATTTCAAGTAACTCTTAATATTATATTTATATAATTTTCAGAAAATTGTTGAAATTAGTTACTAATATATGTTAAAGTGTAATTAGTCCTATTGAGTATCAGTCGAAAGAACTAATCTATTGTTTTTATAATACAAATTATTTTTTGAGGAGAATAAACATGAATATAGAAGAATTAATAAAATTTCGTCATTCAGCAGTTAACTTTATTGAAGAAGAAAAAATGACAGAAGATGACTTTAAGAAAATTTTCAATTTAACAAAACTTGCACCAAGCGCATTCAATCTTCAATTTGCGAATTACTTGGTAATCATGGATGAAAAGAAAAAAGAAAAAGTAAAGGAATTAAACCACCATCAACATAAAATTCAGACAGCAAGTGCTGTTGTTATCGTAATGGGTAATAAAAATAGTGCTGAAAAGTCCGAGGCAGAAAGAATATTTAGTCCTATGAAAATGCTTAAAATGATGAGTGAATTGGAATATGAAAATACTATAGAAAATATAAAAAAATATAATGATAATTTGCGTTTAAATTCTAATGGACTAGATACTGAGTTAGCGCTCCATGTTGGGATCCATGCAATGTTATTTATGCTTTGCGCTAAACATTTCGGTTTTGATACTTGTCCAATGCATGTGCATAATGTAGATGAAATGAGGAAAGAGTTCAATATTCCTGATCATCTACAACCTTATATGATGATTACTATAGGTAAAAGTGTAGACAATACTAGGCCAAGAGGTTATCGAAAACCAGTCGGAGAATTTGTGAATTTTAACGGATTTAACTTAAGTTACCAGAAATAATTCGACACAGCAATGAAGATTTGGTAGTTTTTTAATACATAATATTTTTATAATATGTGGACTTACGTGGACAATATTGGAGGGAAGGCTTTGAATGAGAAATTAATAAGAGTTGGAACTATTTATATCCCAGTTTCAAATGTTTCTCTCGCAAGCGACTGGTACCAGGAGCAACTCGGCGCTGTCGAGAATTATAAGGACGAGGATAAGGCCATTTTGGACCTAGCCAATCAAAGTGTCTTTTTGATTAAAAGTAAAAAAGAAGAAAGTCTGAACTTTAAAGATTTCCATGGCCGAGAGCAATTTGTCTTAACATTTGAAGTAGATGGGGTAGATAATCTCCTATTATTACACAAAGAATTTAAAGAAAAAGGATTGCGGGTTGGGGAAATAGAAGATAGAGGACATGCTGGTAGAAATTTTGTATTTCAGGATCTTGATGAAAACAAATTTGATGTATGGAGCGAATTAAGTCCTTCTTTTAAAAATAATAGGAACTGATAAAAAAGAGACTACCTATGTCTCTTTTTTATTTTGTTTAACTGGATTATTTTTCGAAAAACAACTGATAAATAGGTTTTAAGGTGATATATCAGGGAATTACAAATAAGGAATGCACTATTTCGAAGGAGGATTTCATAATGGCAGAAGAAAAAGAAATGAGAAATGGTTCAACCGAAAGTAACCAAGGAAAAGAGACGCTTACAACTCGACAAGGTCATCCTGTAACGGATAATCAAAATATTCGAACTGTAGGAAATCGCGGTCCAGCTACTCTTGAAAACTATCATTTCATTGAAAAAATTTCACACTTTGACCGAGAAGAAGTTCCTGAGCGAGTAGTTCATGCTCGTGGAGCTGGTGCTTTTGGCTATTTTGAAACTTACGGAAAAGTAGGGGACGAGCCCGTAGAAAAGTATACTCGTGCAAAAGTATTTTCAGGTGCTGGAAAACAAACACCTTTGATGGTGCGCTTTTCAACAGTTGCAGGTTCTAAGGATTCTCCAGAGACTGCTCGTGATCCACGAGGTTTTGCAGTTAAAATGTATACGGAAGATGGTAACTGGGACTTAGTAGGAAACAACTTAAAAATATTTTTTATTCGTGATGCGATGAAATTTCCAGATATGATTCATGCATTTAAGGCAGACCCTGCTTCTAATATCCCTAACCCAGAGCGTATGTTTGACTTTGTTTCTAAATCACCTGAAGCGACACATATGATTACTTTCCTATTCTCCCCATGGGGAATTCCGGCTACATATCGCCATATGCAGGGATCTGGTGTAAACACGTATAAGTGGGTAAATGATAAAGGCGAAGCAGTATTAGTAAAATATCATTGGGAACCAAAGCAAGGTATTCGCAACCTAACTCAAGATGAAGCTGATGCCATTCAGGCAAAAAATGTTGCTCATGCCACACAGGACTTATATGAATCCATTGAGCGAGGAGAATATCCAGAGTGGGAGTTATTTGTTCAAATTATGAGCGATGATGAGCATCCTGAATTAGATTTTGACCCATTAGACGATACAAAGCTATGGCCACCGGAACAATTCCCGTTCCTACCAGTTGGTAAAATGGTATTAAATCGAAATCCAGTAGATTATCATGCAGAAATTGAACAAGCTGCCTTTGGTACTGGTGTACTAGTAGATGGTTTGGATTTCTCAGATGATAAAATGCTTCAAGGTCGTACTTTTTCTTATTCTGATACACAACGTTACCGCGTAGGAGCAAACTATTTGAAGCTTCCAGTTAATGCGCCTAAGGTTCCTGTAAGAACAAATCAGCATCGTGGTCAAATGGATGTGCATAGACCAGAGGAAGCTGGTGGAAATCCACATATCAATTATGAACCATCCATGATAGGTGGATTGCAGGAAGCAGAAAAAACGGAACGAATTAAGCACGAGCCACAATATAATGCTAAGGCTACAAGTGCACCAATAGATCGAGAGAATAACTATGGACAAGCAGGCGAGACTTATCGTAGCTTTGAAGATTGGGAGCGCGATGAATTGATAAACAACCTGTCTACCGCACTTTCGATTTGTGATCCTCGTATCCAAGAGGCTATGGTCTACCACTTTACACAGGCAGACGGAGATTATGGTCGTCGTGTAAAAGAAGGTATCGAGATGAAGATGAAAGAAATGGAAGACTTAAAAAAACAACAAAAACAAGAGAGCTCTCCGGGTGCTAATGCTGCTGCGGATAAAGCAGAAGATGTTGGTCGAGAATCTAAACCTTACTAATAATTTCAAACCCCTTCACTTAAATGAAGGGGTTCTTTATTTCAATTATCAAAAGGAGTGTATATAAATGAAAGTAATAGTAGTAGGAGCGAATGGTCAGATTGGTAAACAGGTCGTGGAAAAATTACAAGATCATAGGGAACATACGGTGACAGCAGTAGTTCGAAAACAGGAGCAGGTTAATGAATTTAAGAAAAAAGGGATAGAAGCAGCATTACTTGATCTCGAGGGTAAGGTAGACTCATTAACCGAAGCATTTACTGGAGCTGATGCAATCATTTTCGCAGCAGGCTCAGGAGGACATACAGGTCCTGATAAGACATTACTTATTGACTTAGACGGAGCAGTAAAAACAATGGAAGCGGCTGAAGCGGCTGGGGTTGAGCGATATATTTTGGTTAGTGCATTTGATGCTGACAAGCGTGAAAATTGGAACGCTGAAATGAGACCATACTATGTTGCAAAGCATTATGCAGACCGAATGCTTGAGCAAAGTAAACTAAACTATACTATTGTTCGACCTGGTGGGTTAATAAATGAAAAAGCACTAGGAAAAGTGACGGTTGGGGTGGATGCAGAGCCAAGTACAATTACTCGCGAGGATGTAGCGGAGATACTTGTAGCATCTTTAGAAGAATCAGGCACCTATCAAAAAAGTTTTAATGTCGTTAATGGGACACAATCCATTAAAGAAGCTATTAAGAATATATAGTAAAAATATATATATTAAATGGACTCCATATTGTGGAGTCTTTTTTTATAGGACTTTTCTTATTCTCTTAAGTTATTAATTAAAACTACTCGGTAAGGCAAACAGCCTTAGTTAATAACTGTATATCATAGAGAATTTCTTGTTTAAAAGCGTCATTTTCACATCTATAGTAATCATCTACTAGTCTAACTAGTTCTATATAAATGAGGTTCATTATAAATGCCTCCTTTTTCATTAGTCAAAAGTATCTATTCTATTATACCTACTTTTAAGTGGTCATAAACATTTATTTTAAATTAATAAAGAGGACGGTAAGAAATGTTCTCTATCTCTACCTAGAAGTTTCTTTATACCGGAAAATTCCCACTCCTTTGTGCTCGTTATTCCTTTTTTACATATTTCCTTGAAAGGAAAGGTAAATAATGTTAAATTTAAATAGTCTGAATTTTTATTTTTTTAAAAGGGGGCGGTATGATGAAAGTCATTAAATATACTTGTTTTGAGAATTACGTGTGGAAGAGGAATACTTAGCGTGTCCTTAAGCATTTATTAGAGTGATGGCACGTCCAAAGAAACGGAAGCTATAGGTTAACTTGAATTGGATTAGAAGTATGGGTATGTCTTCATATACAAATATATATATATCTTAGCTTTAAGCAAGATGTCGTTCTTTAAGAGCGCTAACTACAACTCTAACAATACGTAAGCAAAGTAGGTAAGAAAATATAAAAAATTTTAAGTAAGTATGAATTATCAACTGGCAATTAACTTATGAAGGAGAGTAACCGTATGATTAAAGAGAGTTTTCACACTGTGCTGATTAAGCACTTAGATTTAATGCAAAATAAAGATATTATTCCTTTTCTACAAACTATTTCTGAACAAGAAGATATAAGTGTAATAATGCCTAACGGTCGCTTGATTAGCGGGTATAAAGATGTCGCTGAATTTAATAAAGATTGGTTTGCTGATATCGATTGGAGTTTAAGTTATCAAATCATTAAAGAAGAGTGTACAGACGAGATGGGCTACGCTGTTGTGGAGATTGAGTATAAGGACGTGGATCAGAATGGGAATCCATATAACAAAATTTATTACCTTACATTAATATTTAAAAAAAATAATGAAAAATGGTTATTGGTTCATGATCAAAATACCTTTACTTGAAATGTGTAATTGTGAGTGCTTAAAGATAAGCAGTTTAGTGGCAATGTAAAGAGGTGAATTAATGGATAACATTGATAAACGGAATCGATTGGGCGAGGAAGTCTTTACGTATAGAATTACGAAAGATAAAAAAGTATTTATCTCTTTTCAAGGAAGACATGTTACCACGCTCGTAGGAAAAGCTAGCGAAAAATTTTTGAGCAAGATCCATTCTGCAGACTTCAAGGAAGCACAATTGCTAATGGCCAAAGCGACAGGAAATTTTAAGCATGGAAATGAAAAGGATAACAAATAATTTAAGTTCAGTTGATAATAAACAGCTTATTGATTTTAAAATCATAAGCTGTTTATTTTTTATTTGATTTCTTTTTAGGAAAGCCCCTATTATCTTTCCTACTTTTCTTGATTTGTCATGATGAGAGGGCGGGGAAGCAATTATTTTTTTACTTATGACATAGTACTTTGACAGACATAGTAATTTGATATACATTTTAATAAGAGGTGATAAGTTTGTCAGAAAATGAAGTAAGTGCTGATTTAATAAGAGGTCATATCGATACCATAATTTTAAAGGTTTTAAAGGCAGGAGATAATTATGGATATGAAATTATGAAGGCTATCTCAGTCGGTAGCAATGGAGAGTATATATTGAAAGAGCCGAGTTTATATAGCAGTCTGAAACGATTAGAAAAGTTTGAACTTATCCATGCCTACTGGGGTGATCAGTCCCAAGGTGGCCGACGAAAATATTATACGATTACAAAAGAAGGCTTAGCGGCCTACGAAGAAAATGTAAGAGCATGGAATCGAGCAAAGCTGCTCATTGATCGATTAGTTTTAGGAGGGTGTGATTAAGATGAATGAGGTACGAAATTATGTTAATAAAATGTTTGCTGGATACCCAAAAAATGAAGAAACATTAGAGTTAAAAGAAGAAGTAATCGGAAATTTAGAGGCTGAAATTGAAGACTTAGTTATGAACAAGGGCATAACTTCTAAACAAGCATTTAGGATTAGCACAGAGAAGATGTCTAAACTGGATAGTGTAATCGAAGGTGTACAATCAGTTCAATTAAGTAAAGTGTTGGTCAAGCTTACGCAATGGTCGCTGATTTATTTATTGATAGCATGGATCATCTCTATTCCGTTTAATGTTTTTAGTTCCTTAAGGGCTACGAGCTGGCTGTTGTTAATAATCATATTAATAATTGGCGTATTTTATATCGTGTTAAAAATCATAGCAGGTTCTTTAACGAATGAAAGAACAATCCAATTAGCTTTTATGAATAGATGGCAAAAATGGATTTGGATTATTTGGGCATTGTTTATGGTAGCGCAGTGGGGAATGATTACTGCCATCCATTTTGGTAGTGATCTATGGTTTGGCCGTAATATCTCTATTGAAGGTCCTTATCAATTCGGTCAGACTATAGCAGCCTATTTGGCTCCATTTTTCTCCATCATTGTACCTTTATTAATTAACAGATTTAAAAACATAGTTATCAGAGGAGGTAATGAAGCGAACTATGAAGAATAAGTTAATAATTGGATTATTCATTACTGGGCTTATACTTTTTGGATGGACGAACCTTTTTTACCTACCAGAAAAAGAAAATTTACAAGCGGAAGAAATGCTACGGCAGCTTGATCCAGAGACCCATGATTTTAGCAAGGTGCTAGTATATGAAAATCTATATATGGGAAACAACTCAAATAATGCACATTTGTTTCAATCACTTCCTTTACAAAATTATTTGAATGGCTTTGAACAGGACCCTGATCGTTTTTTGTTAATCGTGAATTATAAAGATTTAAGTGACGTTTCTCCTCGTCAAGTACAACAATCGGTCATTTATAATACTACAGCTGCTTTTGTACTTATTAAGAATTTGGAACAAATAGAGTTAAGACTTCCAAATGAAAATTTTCTCGTTAACAGAAGCAATGTAGAGAGTGTTCTAGGGAATTTGGATGAGCTTTTAGATCCTCCATTATTTGAAAAAGAAGTGCAACAGCGATTAAAAACGGAAGAGATAGAGGATTGGTTAGACCAGTATATACAAGTCAGCAAGGAGGGCTAACATGAAGGATCGTGTCATTCAGGCGTATAACCAGCTCGCCGATGATTATGAATTTAACGTCGATCAAAGAAGTATATATAACACGGAGTATGAGAGACCAGAAATGGTCAAACAAATGCCTTCTAATTTAAATAATCTAAGCGTTTTGGATGCGGGTTGTGCTGCAGGATGGTATACCTCCCAGCTTATACGGGAAGGGGCAACGGTTACAGCAATCGATATCAGTCCTAAAATGGTAGAGGCAACGAAAAGAAGAGTAAAGGACATAGCAAATGTTCTTTGCTTAAGCTTAGAAGAAGAACTTCCCTTTGAAGACAATAGTTTTGATCTCATTATTAGCTCATTAGTGCTACATTATATCAATGATTGGGAATTGACATTTAAAGAGTTTCAAAGAATCTTAAAGCCAGGCGGTCAATTCATATTTTCGGTACACCACCCATCTATGGATATGAAAAAAACAGAGGAAGGAGATTATTTTGCACATGAATTTATAATAGATCAGTGGAAGCGTGATGGGAAAATAATTGAAGTGCCTTTTTATAGGAGACCTATGCAAGCCATCTTAAACGAAACTTTAAAATATTTTAAATTAGAGCGTCTTATTGAGCCACAGCCTACGGAAGAATTTAAGAATATAGATCCTAAAGGTTATCACAAGCTGATGACAACTCCACATTTTTTGATAATTAATGCTAGAAACTAAGGAACATAAGGGTTAAGGGGGGGATTAAATATGTCTAAAGAGTTTTTTGCCATAATATCAATAGTTTCTGTAGTGATCTGGATTGTAGTTTCCCAAGAGGCTGTAAAACCCTCAAAAGAGATAAATTGGTGGAAAATGATAAGCTTACTTTCTGTAGGAACCGTATTGGCATTAGGGTTAAGCATTTCCCTTTTTCAGAGCCTGCCGTTCTAGGATAGGTAACTGGGTTTTTGTTGAATATCTAAATAACCATATGATTTTTAAAAGGACTTAGTTTGTTTGAAGTAAGCTAAGTCCTTTTATCCTACTAAAATGATTACACATTATAATAAATTTTATATTTCTTGGAGGAGTTAAAATGTCTATAAAAGTAATCCATCATTTTACTGAAAAGCATTTAACAGACTTGTATCAATTATTTCAAAATGAATGGTGGACAAAAGAGCGTAGCTTAGCTGATATAAAAACAATGATTGATTTGAGTCATGTAACGATAGGCTTAGTTGATCAGGACTCAGGTGAGCTAGTGGGTTTCGCAAGAGCAATTTCAGATGGAGTATACAGGGCGTTTATTTTTGATGTAATTGTAAAAGAAAACGGTCGGAAGCAAGGATATGGGTTTACTCTAATGAACAGTCTGTTAAATCACTCAGTCATTCAGGATGTAGAGCGAGTCGAGCTTTATTGTCCTGAAAGATTAGTTTCCTACTATGAGCAATTTGGATTTTCTACCGATGTGAATGGTAGTACATTAATGAGGTTAAAGAGATAACAGAAAGGACAAGGAACAGGGGAAAATATGGCTTTTATAGATTGATTACCTTTACAAGGGGGAAACAAAATTCACATTATATTCTTGGAGAAAGTATGAAGGACTTTTAGGAGTAATAATAAATGAATCCCATAAAGCTATAAATGTCTAATTCAAAATAAAGCTCCAGAAATTTTGCTTTGCGCAAAATTTTTGGAGCTTTTTAGAGGGGCAATTTTATTCCCTGCAAATATTCGATTATTTATTATTCCTTTTTATTAGCTCTGTTTGTTTAAGCGTTCGTTTATTTGCTTTATGGTCATGTACTACAAGGATAGCATGAATAATTCCAGGTACGTAACCTAAAAAACATAGTAGTAAATTAAGAAAAGCTTGAAATGGCTTCCCGGAGAATAAAACTGCTACTGGTGGTAAAACAATAGCTAAAAGATACATCATAGTTACTAGCTCCTTACAAGGATTTGTACACAATCATACAGAACAACTTGTAGGATTAGCAAACTATAACATAGTGGTATATAATGGGTACTTTTCCTGAAGTAATAATATTAATTAATGCTTTCTAATGCAATCTTTAAATTAGGGTAAATGACATCTGCAGCCACATCTATTCCTTCATTAATGGTCATTTTAGCTAAATCAGGGCAAATCCCTGTTGCCATAACACTAATTCCCATTATACGAATCATTTGAACCAATTCGTTTATATATTGAACGTTTCCTTTATCGATTTTATATACCCCTGAAAAGTCAATTATAACGTAAAATACACCAGCACTTGCAATTTTAGGAGTTAAATTTTCTATCATATAGTCTATCCGATATGTATCAATGTGTCCTACCAATGGCAAAACTATAATTCCTTCTTTAACAGGAACTATTGGTGCTCCGACCTTTGCTAATTCCATTTGGGACATCTTTTGGTATTCGCTTGCTAGATACTCATAATTGGCAACCGTTTCGTTAAGGCTCATATCTAACATTCTGTTAACCTGTTTAATCAATTTACTTAGCTCTTTCAAATTAAGATCGAATGTGATTGCTAAATTAGTCAGTATGTCAGTAATTACATTGCGAGTAGGGAGATATCTGACTACTAGGGTAGATAGATTACCATCAAGAGAAACCATTGCTGCATTCTTTTTACTCCATATTAATAAGGATTCAGGGATTTTCTCCTCACCACTTAAAATATACTCTCCAATAAAGGTAACAAACTCAATATACATATTTTTAGCTTGTTCCTGTTCCCAACGAGGTATATCCATATCTAGAGAATTGATTACCTCATCAACGATATTACTAGCCAACAATTCTTTATTATTAAAGATATAATCTGAAATACTAATAAGTGGGCTCATATTTCTTCTCCCTTTTTTTTGCCTTCTATCTCATCATAAAAATTCATTTCTTTTAAGTCAAGCTTTCTCTTGTTAAAGTAGAATATTCTATAACCAAGAGAGATTAAAATTATGATTTTAAGCAGGTAAAAACGTTAATATGATAGAACATAGTATTACATTAGAAAATTGAAAAGATGCTAAAGAGTCGAATAGCAGGGGGTTACGAAGTTGAGGTGAATCCCATTATATATGGACCTGTTACTGGCTTATGGATGCCACCTGAAGAGAATAGTGCTGAACTTATAGTTGAGAAGGCATTAAATCTATTAATAAATTAATCATTAAGAAAATATGCTAAGTAAGTCCTATAACAATGATTGAGCGAATATATATAAAACCCATTTTGAAATATCAAAATGGGTTTTATATATTAAATTAAGCATTAAATTTTTGTACTTCGATAAATTGGATATGATTGTCTTGTTTTTCATTGATGGAGAATATATAACCACCATACTCAATTTGTTCATCCATGTGTAACTCTATGTCCTGAGTGTAATACCATCCACCAATTGTATCTACATCAGGATTATAAAGATCTATTTTCAACAATTTCGCGACATCATCAAGTAACACATTTGTGTGAATGATATAGTGGTCTTCTTTGACTTTCCGAACATCTGCTATTTCGTCGTCATCAAATTCATCTCGGATTTCTCCTACAATTTCCTCCAAGATATCTTCAACGGTTACAAGCCCAGACGTACCACCATATTCATCTAACAATATAGCCATATGAATACGCTCTTTTTGCATTTTCAATAACAGACTGTTAATCGGAGTAGTTTCTATTGTATTAATCACAGGATTAACAAAATCCTCTATATTGAAGTTTTCCAATGTTATACGATTATTAATACCTAGAGTTAAGAAATCTTTAATATTAATAAATCCAATGATATTATCTCTATCTTCTTCATAAACAGGGTAGCGTGTATAACGTTCCTCAGAAATCGTAGTTAATACCTCATTAAAGGTAGCTTTTCTTTCAAAACCAATAATTTGAGTACGAGGTACCATGATTTCACGAGCAATGCGGTCATCGAATTCAAATACATTATTTACATACTTCAATTCATTTTGGTTAATTTCCCCGCTCTTATAACTCTCCGCAAGTAATAATCGAAGCTCTTCTTCTGTGTGAGATAGTTCATGTTCTGATGCTGGTCTCATACCAAAAAGCCCAACGAGCAAGCGAGCAGAGCCATTTAGGAACCAAATGAATGGATATAGGATTTTGTAGAAAATCATTATCGGTTTAGCAAAAACAAGGGTTACTGCTTCTGCTTTTTGGATAGCTATTGTTTTTGGAGCCAACTCTCCGACCACGACATGTAAAAAAGTAGCGATTAAAAATGCAGCACCAATCGTAAAGTAATGAATGTTGTCCGTACTAATTCCAATTGTTTCAAACAATGGATGTAGGATAAATTCGAATGTCGATTCACCAACCATCCCTATTCCTAAAGCAGTTACAGTAATACCAAGCTGACAGGCAGACAGGTATTCATCTAAGCGCGATGTAACTTGTTTTGCAGCCTTAGAACCTTTACGACCTTCTGCTACTAACTGATCTATTCTGGAATGACGTACCTTTACGATAGCAAACTCCGTAGCTACGAAGAATGCGGTTAAAGCGATTAATATGACAAAAATAGTTAAATTCAATGCGGTCAATAAGTTGTCTTACTCGAAAGTAAGACTTCACCTCCTAAGTGATTAATAATAATAAGGATTGCATAAGAGCAACACTTTCTGATGAAACTTTCTGTTTGATGGAATACTTTGTGTTATCTTCCTTCTCATTTATTTGTTCCAATAAGTGAGAAACTTCTTTTTCTAAATATTGCATCTGTAATCGTATTTCCTGGATATCAATCTCTTCTATGCTATCTTTGGCAAGCTCTCTTTTTATTTCTTCAAGTGACATACCTTTTAACTTTTTCTCTTCTATAACTCTTAGTCTTTCAATAGCCTCATAAGGGTAGTAACGATAGTTGGAACTAGAACGTTCAGCATCTAATAGCCCTAGAGTAGTATAATAATCGATGGTACGCTTAGTAATGCCACTTTTTTCAGCTAACTCGCCAATTCTTAGTTTCTCTGTCCCAATAGTATCACTCCTAACCGTAACGTTAGGGTTTAGTATAGTATGAATTTGAGGTAAATGCAAGGAACATGAAGGATTACAAGCTGTGAGAAGTTGAGGATTAAAGCAATCTCTTTATTCCAATTTGCATAAAAAGTTATTATTAAATAATAAGTTTTTCTTCCAAGACCTAAGTTCACCTAATAAATCGAATCAATGAAGCAACTGTTCTTGTTATAATTGTAGAGTAGGAGAAACTACATGTAACTTATTAAAGGTAGTTTTCTGGAAAATGCATTATGCATAAACGGAGGATGCTATGAATATCAGGCTTGCGCAGAAAAAAGATATAGCTCAGTTAATTCAAATGCGATGGGATTTTACAATAGAGCATAATGAAAAAGCGGCTGATCATGATCTAGAGGAATTTCAAATGGAATGTAGACAATTTTTGGAACAAGCAATCGAAAGTAATTCATGGGTTATATGGATTGCAGAAATAAATGAACAGGTAGTATCTCATATTTATATGGAGCTTATTCATAAGGTTCCTCGTCCAGGTAGAATTACTAATCCATTTGTATATATGACCAATGTTTACACTATTCCTGCGGAACGAAACAAAGGAATTGGCTCTAATCTTCTTACAGTAGTGAATAAATGGGTGGAGTCGAACGAGTACGAGTTTGTTATCGTTTGGCCAAGTGATGATAGTATTGAGTTTTATAAACGTAAAGGTTATATCAGCTGTAATGAAGCAATGACATTTACGCCTTCATTTTAGAGTTAACCTATTTAAGAAAGGGAAAAATAATGCCAACTATTATATATGAGATTTTAATAGATGCCCCAATAGATCTTTGCTTTGATTTATCACGGGATGTAGCCATACACACTCAAACGACTGGAAAAACAAAGGAAAAGGCTGTTGGTGGTAAAGTAAAAGGGTTATTAGAAAAAGGAGATAGTGTAACATGGGAAGCTACACACTTCGGTGTTCGGCAAAGGTTAACCGCAAAAATTATTGAGATGGACAAGCCTCATACTTTTAGAGACGTGATGGTAAGCGGAGCCTTCCATTCATTTACACACAACCATCAATTTAAAAGACAAGAAAATGGTACATTGGTAAGGGATGAGTTTGTGTATCGTTCTCCTTTGGGAATTCTGGGGAGGTTGGCAGATTTATTATTCCTCGAAAAATACATGACAAATTTTATTAAACATCGTTCTCTGGAATTAAAAAGGATAGCGGAGAGCATAGAAAGTAAAAGCTAAAACGGAATTTTAAATTTGTTATTTAATGTTCTATTTTAATAGTTTTGTAATATAATATCATTAGAAATGGAGAGGATATAATTGGCAATTACTACTATGAGTTCAACTGCAAATTTAGTGGATAAGCTCCAAGTGGAGGTTGGAACACGCGGACATCAAGTTATCATCGACGAACCGGAACGTTTAGGTGGTACAGACAAAGGTATGAATCCTTTAGAATTATTGCTTTCATCGCTAGGTGCTTGCCAAACAATTGTTGCGCAAATGTCAGCAAAGAAATTTGGCATTCAGTACGATCATATATCTGTTGATTTAGAAGGCGATATTGATACGGATGGTTTCCTTGGACTTTCAGATATTCGTCCTGGTTTTTTAGAGGTAAGATATAAAGTTAATATTCAATCTAATGAATCGCCTGAGAAAATTGAAGAATTCATTACATATGTAGAGGATCATTGTCCCGCACTCGACTCTTTAATTAATGGTGTTAAGGTTGTTTCTCAGGGTATAGAGATTCAACAAACAGACAAGATATAATGCAAAAAAGCTATGGAGATTTTACAGTCGTAAAATTTCCATAGCTTTTTTATATTTGTTTTCAATTTTGGTTCTGCTTTTAAGGCTTTAGAATCCTCTTTTATATGCCTTTGGAACATTTGCTTTTCCGTCTAATACTTCTTCCGTATGCAATGCCCAATAAGGGTCTTTTAACATACCTCGACCGATTGCTATCAATTCTATATCCTCTTCTGCCAAAGTCTTTTCAGCTAAAACTGGCTCTTCTAAAATTCCTACAGCAATGACCGGTAAATCTAAAGCTTGTTTATAAGCTCTTGCAAATGGAACTTGATAACCAGGGGTATTTGCCGGCTTCACTTTCCCTGGATTTGCTTCACCACCGCTGGAAACATGGAAAACGTCCACTCCTGCTTCTTTGTACTGTTTTGCTATTTCCAGTGAGTGCTCCAAGCCATAGCCACCATCGATATACTCAATTGCGGATATACGGAACAAGAGAGGCATATCTTCTGGTATCACGCTTTTCACTGCTCTTATAACTTCCACACCAAATTTAGCATAATCCTTTCCGTATTCATCAGTTCGGTTATTAATAGAAGGTGAGTGGAACTGGTGTATTAAATAACCATGGGCTCCGTGTAATTCTATTGTATCGAACCCGGCCTCTACTGCACGGCGAGCTGCTTCTTTATATTTATTAACCATTTCATTTATCTCATCAATTGTTAAGGGTCTTGGTTCCTTCCATGTGCCATCAGATTCAACAGGAATGTTGGAAGAACTAACTGGTTGTTTAGCATCTGTTGCTTTTCTTCCAGCATGAGCAATTTGTATACCTATTTTGGCATCATGTTTATGTACTTCCTCAACTATTCTTGCATAAGCAGGAATCTGTTCATCTGACCATAAGCCTAGATCATAATCGGTAATTCTTCCATCAGGCTCTACGTCTGTCATTTCTACAATGATTAAGCCGGTGCCGCCTACTGCGCGAGATACATAATGGACGAAGTGCCAGTCATTAGGAGTTCCATCCTTGGCCTCGACAGAGTATTGGCACATAGGAGCCATTACTATTCTATTTTTTAAGCTTAAGCCTTTTACGCTATATGGTGTAAATAATTTGGACATTTCTTTGAATCACTCCTTTTTCATATTATCGCTTGTTTTGTCCGTTGATTCAAATAATGCGCGTTAAGAGAGTAATAGTTTTTATAAATAATTAATATATTTGTATAATTAATAAATTTATAGTTGTATTTATGCATTTTGAGTGTTACATTATGTATATTAATACAAAATAACCGTATATAAATACATTGGAGGAATATTTAATGAACAAAAAAGTTGTTTTAGCATACTCAGGTGGATTAGATACTTCTGTAGCAATTACTTGGCTTAAGGATGAGGGCTATGATGTAGTAGCTGTTTGTTTAGATGTAGGAGAGGGCAAAGACTTAGAATTTGTAAAAAACAAAGCGTTAGAGGTTGGAGCTATTGAAAGCTATATGATTGATGCAAGAGAAGAATTTGCTAATGAATATGCACTCATATCTATGCAGGCTCATACATGGTATGAAAACAAATATCCTTTAGTATCAGCATTGTCACGTCCATTGATTTCTAAGAAACTAGTAGAAATTGCAGAGAAAACAGGTGCAACTGCTGTAGCACATGGATGTACAGGTAAAGGAAATGATCAAGTTCGTTTTGAGGTGTCTATTAATGCATTAAACCCAGATTTAGAGGTAATTGCTCCGGTACGTGAATGGAGCTGGAGCCGTGAGGAAGAAATCGCTTATGCCAAAGAGAAAAACATTCCAATTCCAATTAACCTAGACAGTCCATTTTCTATAGACCAAAACCTTTGGGGACGTGCGAACGAATGTGGCATTCTAGAGGATCCATGGGCAGCACCACCAGAGGATGCATACGATTTAACAGTTTCTTTAGAAAATGCACCAGACGTTGCAGATATTATTGAAATTGAATTTTTACAAGGGGTTCCTGTAGCTATAGACGGAGTTAAATATCCATTACATGAACTTATTCTTAAGTTAAACGATATAGCTGGTAAGCATGGGGTTGGACGTATTGATCATGTAGAAAATCGCCTAGTTGGCATAAAATCTCGTGAAGTCTATGAGATACCTGGGGCACACACACTACTTCTGGCACATAAGGAGCTTGAAGACATTACGTTAGTGAAAGAGCTAGCTCACTTTAAGCCAGTAATGGAAAAGAAATTGACAGAACTTATTTATGAGGGTCTTTGGTTCTCTCCATTAAAGACTGCTCTTGTGGCATTTTTAAAGGAAACACAGCAATATGTAAATGGTACTGTACGTGTGAAATTATTTAAGGGTCATGCAATTGTGGAAGGGCGTAAATCTCCAAACTCTTTATATAATGAAAAACTTGCAACGTACACTGCAGATGACGAATTTAACCATTCTTCTGCTGTTGGGTTCATTGAACTGTGGGGACTTCCAACAAAAGTACATGCAATGGTAAACAAAGGAGAAAAGAAGGTGCAAGTATGAGTAAGCTATGGGGTGGAAGATTTCAGAAATCTGCCGAACAATGGGTGGATGAATTCGGAGCTTCTATTGAATTCGACCAAAAACTAGTAATGGAAGATATCGAGGGTAGTATGGCACACGTTAAAATGCTTTTCGATTGCAATATTTTACCCCATGAAGATGTAAGGGATATTCTTGGTGGCTTACTCCAGCTAAAGCAGCTTGCTACTGAACACAAGCTTGAATTCTCAGTTGCTAATGAGGATATTCACTTAAATTTAGAAAAAATGCTCATTGATCTAATAGGTCCGGTTGGTGGAAAGCTCCATACAGGAAGAAGCCGTAATGACCAAATTGCAACAGATATGCATTTGTTTTTAAAGAACCGAGTAAACGAAATCATTGAATTGATAAGAGTTTTTCAAGAAACAATAGTTAACCAAGCTGAGAAGCATATAGAAACATTGGCGCCTGGTTATACACATTTACAACGTGCACAACCCATTTCCTTTGCCCACCATTTAATGGCTTATTTTTGGATGCTAGAGAGAGACAAGGAACGCTTTTTAGATTCCATGAAACGTATAGATATTTCTCCTCTTGGGTCTGGGGCACTTGCAGGAACAACATTTCCAATAGATCGCAAGCTGTCAGCAGATTATCTAGGGTTTACTAGCGTATATGCAAATAGCATGGATGCTGTAAGTGATCGCGACTTTATCGTTGAATTTTTAAGCAACTCATCCTTACTTATGACGCACCTTTCTCGTTTTGCGGAGGAAATAATTTTATGGTCTAGCTCAGAGTTTAACTTTATTGAATTGGATGATTCCTTTTCAACAGGCTCAAGCATCATGCCACAAAAGAAAAATCCTGACATGGCAGAGTTAATACGGGGTAAGACGGGTCGTGTCTATGGGAATTTAATGGGTCTTTTAACAACATTAAAAGGACTGCCTCTAGCGTATAATAAGGATATGCAAGAGGATAAGGAAGGGATGTTTGACACAGTAGAAACAATTGTTGGGTCCCTTAAAATCTTTGAGGGAATGGTTCGAACAATGTCCGTGCACACAGAGCGTTTGCATGAAACAGTACACAAAGACTTCTCTAATGCAACGGAGCTTGCAGACTACTTAGCTGCAAAGGGACTTCCTTTCCGTGAAGCTCATGAAGTAACAGGTAAACTAGTTTTCCTTTGTATACAACGAGGATATTTCCTTCTGGATCTTCCATTAAGTGATTTACAAGAAGCTAGTAGCTTAATAGAAGCAGACATTTATGATGTCTTGTCCCCATTAGCTGCAGTTAGAAGAAGAAATTCATTAGGCGGTACAGGTTTCGATCAAGTTAAAATACAAATAGAAGAAGCAAAAAGTAAATTAAGCTAACTTATAACCCGTGTTAAAGGAATAAACCCTTTAACACGGGTTTGCTTTTTACCAATTAAGAAGGTAGTTTATTGATTGATGAGGGATATGACATTAACTCAAGTTAAGTGAAGAGAGATATGATTCTATATTATTTAGTTTAGATAAATATAAATACACATTCAAAGGTATAATTATGATTAATAAAACTATGGTTATATAAAATAACATATTCTTTTTATTTTTGCTTATATATGAAACGATATCAAATATAAATCCTAGAATGACCATACAGCTTACAATCCAAAGTATTTTCAAACTGGTAATTTCACTTTTTAGTAAGATAGCCCTTAGCTCGTTATCATGAGTGATTGTAATTTCTATGTTTTCTTTTTTTAGAAAACTGGTTTTTTCAATAGAAAATGATTCAGTCGTCTCATTTTCAATGGAGTATCCACCAGGATAAACATTGAAAATAGATAGTATTAACAAAAAGGCCAAGAATCCAAAAATAAGAATACTGAGGTTACGTAATTGTTTAGTATCTTGAGTATCTTTAAGATTCAATTAATCACTCCCTGAGTTGTTTAATAATACTCTATTTAGGGGTTTTTAAAACCATAGAGTCCAGCAAATATTATCATTGAATAATTTATCAAACTAAATATAATTATAAAAAGTAAATAATTTCTAAAGGTATTCCTTTTACCCAGTGCTGCTAGTAATAAGGCCACAAGTACCAAAATTATTGGCATAAAAAATCCTAAGTTTCCATCAATCCCGTAAGTAAAATAGTCTGAAGAGTTAAGAAATATTATCAAAGCAAAGGGTATAGTAGATGCTAAATAGAAAAACAAGGAAAAATATAGAAGATTATTTTTTTGCAAGAAGCCACCTCCATTAACTTGTAAATATTTACTTTTAGTTATATATTAACATATAAAACAAAATTTCACTCATATTCGTATGTTACTCTCTCATTCTTTTATATCTACATATAAATATTTTGGATAGGTCTTATAGCTTTAACTCCAATCTTCTTGTACTCTTCAGCAAGTAATTAGCATCTTTAAGAGCAAAGGTTCCCTTAACGGAAAGAAGATGATATGATAATCGAAGAATTTTTTTCAAAGGAGATTATCATGGAAAGTTTAAAACAACAATGGTTTGGAAATATACGGGGCGATATTTTATCCGGAATAGTAGTTGCTCTTGCCCTTATTCCTGAAGCCATTGCTTTTTCAATCATAGCTGGAGTTGATCCGATGGTTGGACTATATGCTTCTTTTTGTATAGCAGTCATTATTGCCTTTGTAGGCGGACGACCAGGTATGATATCTGCAGCGACTGGGGCAATGGCTCTAGTTATGGTGCCTCTTGTTAAAGAATACGGATTAGATTACTTATTAGCAGCAACCATCTTGACAGGGATTATTCAACTACTATTTGGTGTCTTTAAGATTGCTAAGCTGATGAAGTATATTCCTAATGCAGTGATGATTGGATTCGTCAATTCGTTAGCGATACTGATATTCATGGCTCAAGTCCCACATTTCATTGGGATCTCAACGATGACGTATATTTTTGTAGGAATTACACTTATTCTTGTTTATACATTACCACGTTTCATCAAAGTAATACCGGCACCGTTAATAGCGATCGTCACATTAACTATCGTTGCTATTTACAGTGGATTTGAATTAAAAACGATAGGTGATTTAGGAAATATTTCACAAACCTTACCATCCTTTTTGCTTCCAAATGTTCCTCTAAATTTAGAAACGCTACAGATAATTTTCCCATTTTCTATAGCACTTGCAATAGTGGGATTAGTAGAGTCGTTACTTACATCTCAAATTTTAGATGATATGACTGCAACCGAAAGTGATAAAAATAAAGAGGCTAGAGGTCAAGGTATTGCTAACTTCGTAACAGGATTCTTTGGTGGTATGGCAGGATGTGCAATGATTGGACAATCAGTGATTAACGTTAAATCAGGAGGAAGAGGTCGACTTTCTACTCTAGTAGCAGGTTTGTTCCTTATATTCCTAATCATTGTTTTAGGTGACTTGGTCGTTAAAATTCCAATGCCAGTATTAGTTGGAATCATGATTATGGTATGTATCGGTACTTTTGACTGGAACTCATTTAAGTATTTAGTAAAAGCACCAAGAACAGATGCACTGGTCATGCTGACTACTGTAATAATTGTAGTGTATACACACGACCTGTCAAAGGGAGTTATCGCAGGAGTTATATTAAGCGCGGTTTTCTTTGTTGTAAAAATTTCTACCCTAAAAGTTATAGAACAGGATCAGCGATACATTATAGAAGGGCAGCTATTTTTTGCCTCTACTGATAGCTTTGTAGATTACTTTAAAAAGTCCACTACACTATCGAATACTATACAAATTGATTTTACTAATAGTAGGATCTGGGATGATTCCGGGGTAGGAGCATTATTTAAAGTGAAGGATTTACTAAGTGAGCGAGGACTTCAAGTAGAATTAATCGGCTTAGATTCATATAGTAAAAAAATGATTGCTCAAATAGATGCTCTATCCACTCATTAAAGGGGGAATCCGCACCATGTATAACCATATTGTTTTAGCAGCAGATGGCTCTGAAAATGCTGTTCGAGCGGCGAAGGAGACAATCAAAATTGCTTCTTTAAATAAGCAATGTTTGGTGGAAATAGTTTATGTAGCAGATTTTGAAAAAGCAAGAACAGAGGTACTGCATGCAGGCTCTACAGAGGTTTTAAAATTAGAACGTCGAAAGAAAATACAAAATGTTGAGCTACTATTAAAGGAATCGGAAATTAGCTATAAAGTCAATATACTGCATGGTATCCCTGGTCCTGAGATTGTGAAATTTGCTAATGACAACCATGTGGACCTTTTAGTTATAGGCAGCAGGGGTTTAAATTCCCTACAAGAAATGGTTTTAGGAAGCGTCAGTCATAAGGTAATAAAACGAGTTCAATGCCCAGCTTTAGTAGTTAAGTAAATTCATGTTAAAGTCCTGTTTATAACAGGGCTTTTATTTTTGCTGGAATTTTCATATAATTTAATAAAATAGAGGAGGTTACTGATGGGCACTCAAGAAGGAATATATATTCGTCTTCTTCAAATGAAAGATACAGAAGCGGCACTGGACTTAGAAATAAGAAACAAGGAATTTTTCAAGCACTATTCAGTTTTAAGAGAGCCGGATTTTTACACATATGAAAAAATAAAGGAACGCATTGAAAATGGGATAACAGGTGCAACAAATGATACATTGTATGCGTTCGGCATCTTTTTATCCAAAACAGATGAATTAATTGGCAATGTTGCCCTATCACATATCTCTCGAGGTCCAGCTCAAAGTTGTATGATTGGTTACACCTTAGACGAACAGCAAAATGGGAAGGGCTACATGACGGAAGCAGTTAAGATGGCTGTTGCTTATGGCTTTGAAACCTTAAAATTACATAGAATTGAGGCTGGAGTTATGCCTCACAATACACCTTCAATAAAAGTGTTGGAAAAAGCAGGCTTTCATAAAGAAGGGATTGCTAAAGAAAATGTACAAATAAACGGTAAATGGCAGGACCATCTCATTCTAGCGATTATAAATCAAGAGGATTAAGAGGGTATTATGTAATTAGCGTTTTATAGGAGACAACGAAAATGATAGATATAAAAAAAATTAGTTTAGAGCCTGGCAAAAGAGTAATAGTGATCTCGGATATCCATGCAAACTTACAGCTATTTAAAAAGTTATTAGACAGAGTCAATTACCAGCTGGATGATTATCTATTTATTAATGGGGACTTATGCGAAAAAGGAGATAACAGCTTAGAGGTTGTGGAATTTGTCCGCTCGCTTCAAAAGAGCTCAAGCAACGTTTTTATTGTCAAAGGTAATTGTGACGTTGTTCATCGGTACGTTTTTCAAGAAAGTGAAGGAATAATTCCTTACATGAAAAGTCGAAAATCTATTTTAAATGAGATGCTTGCACAGAATAACAAGCGTGTTGAGGAATTTAATAGCGTAAAACACTTGTCAACGTATTATAAAGCACATTTTCAAGACATAATTGATTGGCTAGAAGCTCTACCGGTCGCTTATGAAACCGATGATTTTATCATCATTCATGCAGGAATTGATCCTAAAACAGATTGGAAGCAAACGGACGAAAAAACTGCTTTATATACCTCCTCTTTTCTAGATAAATCACATCAGGCAGGTAAGCCAGTAATTGTTGGTCATTGGCCAGTGATTAACTACAGAGCAACCGCTGTAAGCTCCCATAACCCTTTGGTAGATTTAGAGAAGAATATAATAGCCATTGATGGTGGGAACCAACTAAAACAAGACGGTCAGTTGAATGCTTTAATCATTCAGGACGGGACATATTCCTATAGATTTGTGGACAGTCTTAATCATTACATAATAATAGAACATGATCATAAGGCTGGCTTAAACAGAACTGGTACAGTCACTTATCCTAATTATGAATTAAAAATAATGAAAAGGGGGGCATTTTTTACACGATGTCAAAATGTAATCCTAGGAACAGAACAATGGATTAAAAATGAATATATTATAGAAAAAAATGATTCCATCCTATGTAAAACAGATGTAAGCACTACCTTCCTTTCGGTAAAGCGAGGAGAAAAGGTTTGGGTAGTTGATAACACATGTGAAGGATATCTCCTTGTTAAAAATGAAAATGGGGAAATAGGATGGATTGAACGTTGAATATTTTAATGTTTTTCAAAGGTATGGTGAAAATTCCGTACCTTTTTATTTTTGTATTGACAATTATCTAGCGCTACTATAAATTTTAATTAACGTTGAATAGTCAATGTTGAGTATAAAGGGAGAAGGAGTGATGTAATGCTGTATTTACAAGCTACAAATTTAGAAAAGAAATATGGTAATCGACACATTGTTAAGGGTATTAATCTTGAAATTAAAGATAACGAAATATTAGGTGTTATCGGCCCGAATGGGGCAGGAAAGTCTACTTGCTTAGAGTTACTAATAGGATTAAAGGAAAGAGATGGAGGGACCATACAATATTTCTTGGAGGATTTTAAAGAAAATATAGGAGTTCAACTACAAGCAAGCTCCTTTTTCCCAGGGCTCTCTGTCTCAGAAAACTTAAAGCTATTTGGAGCCTTTTACAAAAGGAATGTAAACAAGTATGAACTGAACGATATACTTTTAAAATGTAGATTAACGGAGAGTGCTAATACTGAAGCCTCCAAGCTCTCCGGTGGACAGCAAAAACGTCTAGCAATTGCCATTACTCTAATTCATCAACCTAAGTTAGTTTTTTTAGATGAACCAACAGCAGCATTAGATCCAATTTCTAGAAAGGAAATACAAGCCTTGATTCGCCAAGTGAATAATGAAGGAAGAACAGTTGTATTTACCTCTCATGACATGGAAGAGGTAGGCCACATAGCAGATAGAATTATATTTATTAATAAAGGGAAAATTATTTGTGAGGGTGAGCCCAAAATACTGATAGCTGAACATGAAGTAACAAATTTAGAGAGCCTTTATATAAAATTGGTTTCTAAGGAGGGAGTTGAATGTTAACTATCTTTCGCTCTATGATTATTAGCTCTCTACGTGATAAGATTACCGTATTTTATTCTCTTCTATTTCCACTAGTAGTGATGATTGGTTTGAGCATTTACATGGATAATATGGATGAACGTATATTAACAGGTGTGACTGCAATTGGAACTATATTTTGGGGGATGCAAGGAGTTGCTTTTCAAGTCCTCTATCAAAGGAATAAAGGTGTTTATAAAATGCTCAAAATATCTCCCTTACCAATTGCACACTTTATTATTTCTATGGTGCTTGCCAGAACAGCTTTGGGTGTAGGGTTGAATATGGCTGTCTGGACTTTCGGAGTCTTGTTATTTCAGATATCATTAAGTTTTTCACTAATAGTAGGAACTATACTTTTAGTTACAGTTGCAACACTCTGTTTTACTAGCATCGGCTTTCTAATCGCTAACCTGGCTAATAATGAGGGGCACATTAATATGATTTCAAATTTGTTCCAAATTCCATTTATATTGTTTAGTGAAGCGTTTTATTCCTTAAGCAATGCACCAGGATGGATTCAATTTCTAAGTAAGTTATCACCATTTAATCACTATGTAAAAGGATTAAATGCAGGGATGGAGGAAGCAATACTCCAAATGGGATCTGCTATGTTAATATTATTGCTTTACATGTTGATCAGCGTACTACTAGCAACAGCTACTTTCAAGTGGGAGGAAAAACTTAAAACAGAGTATAAGGTTTTTTCAAACTAAACATTTATTGTCTTGTGCTATAATAATACTCAATGTTGTTTATTTTAAATTGGGGAGAAACATTATTATGACAAGATTGATGGTATTAGGACTATTAAAAACGAAGCCAATGAGTGGTTATGAAATTCAACAAACTCTTCAAATTAGTGAAGCAGATCGTTGGGCAGGTATATTAGCTGGCTCTATTTATCACGCTCTTAAGAAAATGGAGAAGGAACAGCTAGTTGAGGTTGAGGCAATTGAACAGACTGGGAATAGAAGTAAAGCAATATATAAGATAACCGAGAATGGCGTAAGAGAATTTCAGAAATTATTGAAAGATACATTAGAAGAACTATCAGTAAACCTGCCAAGCAATCTATATACTGCATTAAGCTTTATACAAAACCTTCCAAGAGAAGATGTGTTAGAAGCATTTTATAAACAAACAACAATACTGGAAAAAGAATTAGAGATGCAAAAGAAAGGTATCCAAATAAAAAAAGAACATATGAAAATTGATGAAGTTACAGAGCTCATTTTTGAAAATATGTATAGTCAATACGATTTACAAATACAATTGCTGAAGAAATTAATTAACATCTTTGAACTGGAAAATAAATAATTACATGAAAAACTACTACAATCCCTCAGATTGTTGGTAGTTTTTTTAATTTATATATATTTATAACTAGTTAGATGATATATTAATTATAAGTTTTTTGATTATTTTGTTTACAACAGAATTACAGTATAACATGCTCCGCCTGTTGTAGAAAAGGGAAAAGAAGGTTATGAAGTAGAATGATAAATCACAGTTTTCCGCTCTCACGCAGGCGCTTTACTTGGGCACGGCTCGAGCCTGTAGTCTCTCACGTGCTGTTCCCCTAGGAGTAGCCGCCTGTCTCTACAATCAATGAGCGTTTTGCTATTAAGGAGGACTAGTAATCCATAAACTTAGAAAAAGTCCCTAAGAATCTAGATATGTCTCATAAACTCGTAGATTTTCCACATAAAAAGAAGACTAACCTATCATCATTCAGATTTAATTTTAAAAATGTGTATTAAAAACTTAAAAATTCTACTATGAGTTTAACTCTAAAAAAGTATGAATTAATAGGAAATAGGAGTGTTTAATAGTGAGCCAAAAATGGTTGGAGTGGGCTAAACGAATACAAGCATTATCACAATCTGGATTGGCTTTTTCAAAGGATATATACGATATCGAGCGATATGAAGAGTTAAGAGCCATAAGTGTTGAAATTTTGACGGAGCAAACGGGTTTAGAATTTCAAAAGGTAAGTGACTTATTTGCTACAGATAAGGGATATCAAACCCCAAAAGTAGACGTGCGTGGGGTAGTTTTTAAGGACAATCAAATTTTAATGGTTCGTGAAAGCCTGGACAACAAATGGTCATTACCGGGTGGTTTTTGTGATATCGGATTATCAGCAGCGGAAAATATCGTAAAGGAAATAAAAGAGGAATCTGGTTATGAAGTAAGGCCAGTAAAATTGCTTGCATTAATGGATAAGGACAAGCATCCCCATCCACCTGAGGCTTACCATTACTATAAAATTTTTATTCGTTGTGAAATTACTGGAGGGGCACCTGCTAGCGGAGTGGAGACAAATCATGTTCAATTCTTTTCTCCAACTAACTTACCTACACTATCTACTAACAGAAATACAGAATCTCAGATTAAGACTATGTTTGAATTTCTCATTAATCCAGATAAAGAAACGATCTTCGATTAACGTATGGAGGTACATGAGCCGATGATATATGTAGTACGACACGGAGAAACAGATTTAAACAAGGAAGGTCGCTTACAAGGTAGAAACGGCCTCCCGTTAAATGAAAAAGGAAAACAGCAAGCTGAATACGTAAGAAAACTTTTAAAAGAAGTTCCTTTTCACTTAGTTTTTTCTTCCCCTCAGGAAAGAGCAATACAAACTGCAGAAATTGTAACGGGTAGAACAGCTACCATAGATTCCAGGCTAGATGTTTTTGATTTGGGTGGGGCAGACAGAGTAAAAAAAGAAGAAGTGAAGCTGGCAGGTGCGATACCTGATCCAACTATTTATAGGGGTGTGGAAGATATCACTATATATGTTACACGAGTATTTGATTTCATGTTTCACTTAGAAAAGACATACAACAAGTTTCAAGGAAATATACTCATCTCTGGGCACCGTTGTACGACAGGTTGTATAGGTGCTTATTTTGAAGGTATACCGAAAGATAAAAATATCTTACGCTATTCCTCAAATAATGGAGAGTTCAAAGTCTATACCTTTAAGGAGGAGTTACATGTTCATCGTTAATGTGGAGGGTGCTATATATAAAGAAGGAAAGTGGCTTCTAGTGAAACGAAGTGAGCAGGAGGAGCATGGTGCGGGAGGCCTGGCTCTTGTTGGTGGTCAGGTAGATCAAGAAGGGAATTCAAGTGATATTTTCGAAAGAACGCTAATTCGAGAGATTGATGAAGAGGTAGGCATTGAAGTAACAAATCTTCAATATGTGAATAGCTCGACCTTTATATCAGATACAGGAAAACCTGTTGTAGATATTGTCTTCGTTTGTGACCACTTCTTTGGGGAACCATACGTGAAATGCAAAGAAGAATTAGATGAAGTAATATGGATGACCACGGAAGAAATCTTAAATGGGGAAGAGTTTCCAGATTACCTTAAACGGAATATTACTCAAGCAGAACAGTTAAGAACACTAACAGAACAAATTAAAGTAGGTTAAAATATAGAAGTTACCTCAACTTGTAATTTTAATCCAAAATGGTATAATTTAGAAAAAGTGAGCGATTTTATAATAAAGCAAATACATATATTGTTGTTCAAGGGAGAAAAGAACGGATGGGAAATTCTCAAAGCAGGTTGAAGAAGAAATCTTCTTCAAAAAAGAGAAAGATTAAAAATATAGTATTAATTAGTTTAATGGCATTGACTTCGGCTATAATTTTCTTCGCGATTAATTTATCCTGGGAAGCCAAGCATGCAAACAATAAAATGTTTGTGCCATTGGAAAAAGACCTTAAAGACACTTCGATTAAGAATGAGCTAGTAGCAAAGGCGGATGACTCACCTTTTACTATTCTTTTAACAGGCGTTGAGCGAGGAAAGACGGAAAAATATGGTCGTTCAGATATGCTAATTGTAGCAACTGTTAATCCGTCTACAAACAAAATTTCTATGGTTAGCATCCCTAGAGATACGTTAGTTCATATCGAAGGATTAGACAGGGAAGATAAGATTAACCATGCTTATGCAAACGGGGGAATTGATTGGGTATCAGAAGCAATAGAGACCATGCTAGGTATACCTATCGATTATTATGTCTCCACTGACTTTCAGGGCTTCCAAGATATAGTCGATACCATAGGAGGCGTTGAGGTAAATGTACCTTTTACATTTAAAATTCAACTCGCTAACTTTGAGTGGAAAACTTTTACGGAAGGTCCTATGTTTTTAGAAGGTGACGAGGCACTGGCGTATGTACGAATGCGAAAAAAAGATCCTGAGGGAGATAAGGGCCGTAATGAACGGCAACAGCAAGTTATCGAATCATTATTAAACAAGATGACCAATGTGGGCATGATTACTAAAATCGATGATTTAATTGAGGATGTAGGAGAAAATGTTAAAACGAATATCCCGTCTTCAGATTATTTAAAACTAGCCAAAATGTATCAAAAATTTAAAAACAGTCCTATTGAGCATTTACAGTTAGATGGCAGTGGTAAAATGATCTACAGTAAAGAAGCAGGACTGGACCTTTGGTATTTTGTTCCAGACGAAGACTCACTTAGTAAAGTCGGGGAGCAGCTAAAATCCAACCTAGGTAGTACTACATATAAAGCAGATGTAGAAGAAGTAAAGGATTTATCAATAGGTAAATAAAACGTGTCCGGGTACCATCCCCGGACACGTTTTTTATTTTGAGATAAATTGTTTGCTTCCTAAGTGAACATTTGATATTATAACTGACGAACGTTCGTTAAAAGGAGCGATAGGTGTGAAACATATAGAATTAAAAGAAGCTGCTCTCAAGTATTTTACGATTCATGGATATGAAGGAGCCTCATTATCTCAAATTGCTGAAGAAGTGGGTATGAAAAAACAGTCCATATATGCACACTTTAAAGGAAAAGATGACCTTTTTCTTCAAGTCTTAAGAGATGCCAAGCAAATCGAGCTGAACACAAAGCTTCATTATTTTCGTCCTCTTGATGCTGAAGATCCTTTAAAGGATTTATATGGCTTCTTAAAAATGGTTATTAATCTTTTTCAAAAAGACGAGCATTTAAAATTTTGGCTAAGGATGTCATTTTTTCCTCCAGCGCACTTAGCTAAAGATATCGAAGAAGATGTACTTGATATAGAGAAACAAGTGCAAGCTGTATTAGAAGAAAAATTTCAACAATGGATAGATGCAAAGCTAGTTGACGGTGAGTCAGCATTGATTTTGACATATGCTTTTTTAAGCATGATAGATTCGATGATGCTTGAACTTGTCTATAACAACGATGAGAAGCGTTTATCAGAGAGACTAGATGCCTCCTGGAAGGTATTTTGTCGTGGTATATCTAATCATTAAAGTTAAAGAAAGAAGTGCGTAGGATGAACAAACCATTAAAAGAACAAAAATCCGTAGTTATTATACTTCTTAGCAATATATTCATTGCTTTTTTAGGAGTAGGCTTAGTAATACCTGTTATGCCATCATTTATGAATATCATGAATCTTACAGGAAGTACAATGGGGTATCTAGTTGCGGTATTTGCAGTTGCCCAATTGATAACCTCCCCCTTTGCAGGTCGATGGGTTGATCAAATCGGCCGTAAGAAAATGATTACTCTAGGACTATTATTATTTGCTATTTCCGAGCTTATTTTTGGAGCTGGAACAAATGTTTGGGTGCTTTACTTATCAAGAGCATTGGGTGGGATTAGTGCAGCCTTTATAATGCCTGGTGTAACTGCTTATATTGCAGATATAACTACGATAAAGGAACGTCCAAAAGCGATGGGCTATATTTCAGCAGCTATTAGTACTGGTTTTATCATTGGACCAGGAATCGGAGGGTTTTTAGCTGAATTTGGCATAAGAGTACCTTTTTACTTTGCAGCAGGTATAGCATTTATTGCTTGTATCACCTCTTTATTTATCCTAAAGGAACCACTCTCTAAAGAAGAGCTTGCAGAAATATCCGCTAACAGTAAGCAAACCAATTTTATAGGCGACTTGAAAAAATCATTTAAACCAATGTACTTCATAGCCTTTATTATTATATTTGTGTTAGCATTCGGATTGTCTGCTTACGAAACTGTGTTCAGTTTATTTTCTGATCATAAATTTGGCTTCACTCCAAAGGACATTGCTCTCATTATAACTATCAGCTCGATATTCGGTGTAGTCGTGCAAATATTTATGTTTGGCAAGCTTGTTGATTGGCTAGGAGAAAAAAAGTTAATACAAATCTGTTTAATAGTTGGGGTCTTATTAGCGTTTGTTTCTACAATGGTTACAAGCTTCCTTATGGTACTATTAGTCACAAGTTTTATTTTTCTAGCATTTGATTTACTGCGTCCTGCTTTAACGACATTTTTATCAAGAGCGGGAGGAAAAGAGCAGGGATTTGTTGCGGGCATGAATTCCACTTATACGAGCCTAGGTAATATAGTAGGACCAGCACTCGGAGGTATTCTTTTCGATGTGAATATTCATTATCCTTACCTGTTTGCGGGACTTGTTATGTTGGTGGGGCTTGTGATCACTGTGTATTGGAAGGATAAGCAATGGGAAACTAGTTTATAAATAATTTAAAACTATTAAGAAGTATTGCAACGGAAACGTTTAGCAATACTTCTTTTTTGCAGGGATGTATTTCATAGAACGGGAAGAGACCGGAACCTGTGCTAATATCAATTGACTAGGTTACAGGTAAAGGTTGATTTTAAATACACATAAAAAATGAACTAGGATATTTTTTCTAGGCTCATTTTACTTTAATATTATTTTGATTAACGAACCCTCTAGCTTGATAAGACCTTTTTATATTTTACCTTCTTTTATCCATGTCCGAATTTGGTAACTTCCGAACACTGATGCTAAGAAAAGTAAAAGCATAATTATAACGTAAATCGAAAGTCTATTGATTTCTAGTAAGCCTTCGCCGTTTGCCACTGTCCAAATGGATAATCCAAATAGCATTAAGTAACAAAATACATTAGGTATAATCCATGCGATTCTTAACTTTGTATTTTTCAAAGAAATTCCCCCTCGGATTATATACGAAAGTCAACATGAATAGATTCCAAATAAATATTTCCTTCTCGAAGTAAAGCACACCGTTATTTCAACAAGAAACGTAGCTCCTTTTAATTATTTTTAGTGAAATTAACCCATTGGTCAGTAGGTCCTGTGTTATCTATTATGAATAAACTACCGTCTTTCTTATAAAGAAAAATTTCATTCCCAGATTCAGCACCATCTCCTAATGCTGTTAATGTGTTTGTTGAGACAATTTGACTCATATCCACTTCATCTTTAGGAATAATCCTTTTAAAAACATACTTCTCACCACCATAATTTATCCATTGCAGTGGAGTAGGTTCGCTAATTTCAGGCTCTTCAGTAGTTTCTTTCTCCGATGAATTGTTACTAATAGCTGATGAATCGTTAGTGCAACCCGATAAGATAGCAATAGCTATTAATGAAAAGAAAAAGTATTTTATTCTAATTTGCTTTTCCTCCTTTTCCTAATAAGTCGTTAATTTTCAGTTAAAGTTTCGTTTATTGTTATTAAACTAACCAGCGTCGCCGCCTAATCAACATATATGGTTAAGCGTTCAATCGAAAATTAGTCCACTTGTTATAACATAGCCTATTAATTCTACTTTACAATTCAAAGAAATACTATTCTCTCTGTTATTGTTCATGTTTTTACAAAATATTAGGAGTAGTTATTTCAATTTAAAGGAGTTAACTATTCTGATATGGAATACTAATATAGGATCTTCCATAAGGGTGTCTACCTTGAATTAATTTTGCATCGTAGTCATTTTGATATTTCTTTTTATGGCTATTCTTATAGCTTTGGTAGAAGGCTGAAATGTATGATTTACAAAAGTAGGATATTAGCAGTATCGAAAATAGGGGGCATTGTATGTGGACGCAAGGTTTTATTGAGACGACTAGAGGTACATTTGAATTATTTGAGAAAGGATCTGGACCACCTATGGCTATTACACACCTTTATAGTGCGTTTGATAGTCGAGGAAATCATTTTGCAAATCCTTTCACAGACCATTACCATGTCTATTTGATAAACCTTAGAGGCGCCGGAAATTCCGTACAGGCTAAAGAGGAATCGGAATATAGCATGGATGAATCGGTATTAGATTTAGAGGCAATACGGATAGCCTTGAATATAGATACATGGGCATTTGGTGGACATTCCACAGGGGGCATGCTTGCTTTAAAATATGCTACATTAGCTCAGAAGTCATTAGACAAAATAGTAGCAGGTGGAGCTTCTGCTAGTGTTGCTTATAGTCAGGATGAAGAAAGTATTTATAATCAACAAAACCCTAATTTTAAAAGAATAATAGAAATAATGGATTTACTAAACGATGTACAAACTCCAATCGAAATTCGCCAAAACATAAGCTATGAATGGACTTTGATGTCTTATCATAAAGAGGAGAACTTAAAGGAAGCCTTAAAGACACCTAACAGTGGAAAGACAGTGGGACCAAGGCTTGATTATTTTAGAAAAGTAGAATGTGCTACATATGATATTCGAGAAGAATTGAAAAGTGTCTCTATACCTGCGTACATTTATGCTGGTAGATTTGATACACAATGTCCATACAAGTATGGAGAAGAGATAGCTCAATTATTGCCTAATTCAACGTTTGTTTCTTTTAACGAAAGTAATCACTTTCCATATTCTGAGGAAGCAGAAAAATTTCATAAATTCGTGATCCAAACACTTGATTAGATAGCTCTCCACTTGAAATATCATAAGACATTTTTATTAGCAAATAAATTTAGGAGTATGGTCTAGATGAATATAATAAGACTAAAAGAAGAGTGGCTAATGGAAGAAGCGAAAAGCTTTAAAGGATGGGATTTTTCTCATTTAAAAAACCGTTGGGAAGAGCAAGCGACACCATGGGATTATCGAAAAATTATAGATCAATACTTATCTAATGAGCATTCTCTTCTAGATATGGGAACAGGTGGAGGTGAGTTCCTGCTCACCTTAGGTCATCCCTATGAAAATACATCCATTACAGAAGGGTGGGAACTCAATATAAATTTATGCAAGGAGACTTTGGAGCCATTAGGGATACGTGTTAAGCAGGTGTTTGATGACAATCTATTACCTTTTGAGGACCAAACCTTTGATGTTATTATTAATCGCCATGAATCCTATAATTTGAAGGAAGTTCGAAGAGTTCTTAAAAAAGAAGGCATCTTTATAACCCAGCAGGTAGGGGGAAGGGATAATGAGTGGCTTTCTAACAATTTAATCCCTAACTTCAAGTCTCTATATCCTAATTTTTCTCTCGAGAACGAAGCCCAAAAGTTTATAGCTGAAGGATTTTCTCTTCTATATAAAAACGAATCATATCCTTCGTTGAAATTTAGGGATGTCGGAGCAATTGTGTACTATGCAAAAATTATAGATTGGGAATTTCC
Source organism: Psychrobacillus sp. MER TA 171 (assembly GCF_023713305.1). Lineage (NCBI taxonomy): Bacteria > Bacillati > Bacillota > Bacilli > Caryophanales > Bacillaceae > Psychrobacillus > Psychrobacillus sp. MER TA 171. Next base: position 132,091 of record NZ_JAMAWN010000003.1, read on the forward strand.
AGGATTTACAGTCGACTCCTGTCTGGAACGACTAATAGAATTAGAGAAAATGAGGGAAAGTCAAGGATATATAGAAAGTCTACAACATCGCTTTATATTAGTGGCGAAAAACGAATGAATTCGAAAATTGTGCATGGAATGTCATGATAGTTTATATGCTAAAAACCTAACTTTAACATTGCTTGAAACAAAAAAGCCATCAGCCACGGAAAGCGTCCGAGATATGAGCGGAAATCAATTCTACTTTACACATAAAAAAATAATCCTACTTCAACAATTAATTGTAGGTAAATTAGCATATCTTGGACTAGCCTTTTTTACTGAAATGTCGTTTCTGCCATACATAGTAAAGGAAATAACCCCCTACACATCGAATTAGTAAAATACTAATCCCGTGTGTAGGGGGTTAATCGTTTTATAAAAACATAAGGGGGGAAGGAAAAGAACATTGATAAGGAATTAGCCTGTAAAAAATAATTTAAAAGGGGAGATATAAAAATGACTAATTATACACCCAAGAAAAAATATTATATTCCAACTAACATTGAAGACAAACTTTCAAAGGATTTCGTTCAAGGAATAACACGTAATTTTGAAATGTTAGATGAAATGGATGGTGGTACAGCTAAGACGATTAAGGCCGACACAACCGGACGGACAATGATTCAAGAATTAATCCAGCTTGCTTTTGATCACGCTAGAGATGGAGACACTTTAATTCTCCCACCAGGACGTTATTGGCTAGAAAAAAACAACAAACTAAAGGATTTCCCCAATAATGACCAGCCATGCCTGCTCCTTAGAGGGAAAAAAAGAGTGCATTTAGTTGGCTACGGTGCAGTGTTGTTTACAAGGACACATGCCCAAGGAATTTTAGAGCTTCAGCAATGTGAGGATTGTGTAATCGAGGGAATCACATTTGAAGGGTATGGGGAATTCCCTGGCATAGATCCAGTAACAGGATATGGGGAAAAAGGAACGAAAGCTGGAGGGTATCCCACGTCTGGTTTTTGGAACTATCGTAAAAATAATAGCTTTGATACAAGCGAGCGCGCAAGAAATGATGGAAAACCTTTTGGAATATTTGGTGGTGGGTTCATCGGGAATGTCGGCAGCGGAGTATTAGTGCATCGTGGCTGCAAAAACGTTCTTTTTAAATCGTGTGAGAGCAGTGGATTTAACTTTTCAGGTTTTGCAGTTGGTCATCTGGGAGACTACTTACCAACCGATTTACAATACGAGGATAATAAAGACATTACTTTCCTAGAATGTAATGCCCATGACAATTACTCAAGTAATTTTGTTTTTTCTGCTGTGGAGAGACCACGAGTGATCAATTGTATAAGCGATCGAGCAGGGCATCCGAATGCCTCTAAGCTGCATACGTATGTCGACCCGGGTTATGGAATAAATGCTCTTGGGACTATGTTCCCTAAGGCAAACGACCTTTTAGTGACCGGATGCACCTTAAGAGGAAATAAACGTAAAGCGATTGATGGACATGCAGCAGGTGGCTTAATCGCAACTGATAATTTAATCTCGGACTCCATGGTCGGTGGTGTGTTCTATAAATGGACAAATGTCGATCAGTTTACGAAAGATTGTATTGTTGCAAATAATAAAATTGAAGATTGCGGATATGCTAAAAATCCTCTTGGAGCGATATATGTTGGAGGTGTACAAAGAGAATCAAGAGAAAACCAAGAAATGAATACGATAATCTCAAATAATCATATAAAGAATTGTTTTGGTACAGAAGGTGTGATTTTTGCTGGGGCATTTGATCGACTGATTATCGAGGGAAATATCGTTCATGGAACACCACGGGAATTAGACGTAGCTAACACCACTTTTGAGCCATATGTAATGTATGTTGGATATTCGATTGCTACACAGCCAAACTTTGCTGGTAATATTTCTAATAACGTGATCGATGTAAATCATCCACAAATAGCTGGGGGGATTTTAGTTCGAAATTTGGAGGAAGGCTCTGTTCTAGGTAACACGATTAAAACACAGAATCCATTGACTCTTTACGGCTTAAGATTATGGAACTGTAAGGACGTAGGAGCAGTTGGAAATACGGTCAAAATGGGTCCAGAAGGAATACCTTTGGATGCGGAAACAACAGGGATAGTAGCGCACAACACCTTGTATGGAGGAAATGCTGCATTTCAGCCACTTCAGGGTCATTCAGTTGTCTTTACTATCAATGCAAATAATGGGAATGGTGCCGTGCAATTTAAAAGTGGACAATCTTATATTTCAATCATAGAAAGCAATGAAAAGGGACTAGAGGTTAAGCTTCGAAATACTTCTCCTGGGATTCAGCCAATGGTGAAGGTTTCCCAAACAGGAGAAAAGGGGTTAACTGCTTCCGAGCAATTCATTAATTACATTTACAGCCATCAAATATCTGCACAAAGTATCATTATTGGCATAAAGCCTGACAAAGAGTCTGATCATATACCTTTTGCAAGTATGACACATGGTGGTCTTGAAATTGAAATTATTATTTAGGAACAAAAATAGTTTGACAATTTAAAGTATTCCTATTAACATAGACAATAACTTTTATGTTCGGGTAAAGGCAGAAGGCATTGAGAGCAATGTCGCCAATAGAACAGACGAGCCGAGATGAGTATAGCTGAGAAATTGTTTAAATAAGAGAAGTAGCATCAGTGATGCAATCAAGAGAGTCAGTGGTAGGTGTGAACTGATTTGCAACTGATGTGAATGGACTTATCAGAGCTACCTTGATAACATTTTTGTTTTAGAGGTAGACGTATTTCCTACGTTATAAGGAACAAAGGGGGAGTATATATACTCCAACTAGAGGTGGCAACGCGGTTAACATCGTCCTCTTCATGGGAATTTTTATATTCCTATGGAGAGGATTTTTTTATTTAGCTGAGATGAGACGAGGAGAGATTAGATGAGAGAGTATATTGAAAAGGTTAATAAGAAAGAGCATTTATCATTCGAGGAAATGAAGGAAGCTTCCAGAATTATTTTTGAGGAAAGCACAGATTTAAACTTGATACAGGAATTTTTGATTGTTTTATCTAAAAAAGGAGAAACGGCAAACGAAGTAGCAGCTCTTGCTACGGTAATTAAATCTTTAGCCGTCAAGCTTGATATACCTTCCGGAAATTATATGGATAATTGCGGAACGGGTGGTGACGGATCTAATAGCTTTAATATTAGTACAGCCTCAGCGTTTGTTATGGCAGGTGCGGGTGTAAAGGTAGCTAAGCACGGGAATCGAAAAATCTCCAGTGCATCTGGGAGTACAGATGTATTAGAGGCACTTGGAATAGAACCTATGATTGATATACAAGGTTCTTTAAATATTTTAAAAAATGAAGGCATTACGTTTTTATATGCCCCAATTGTACATCCGAAACTAAGAAGAATCGGACTAGTGAGGCAGCAAATAGGTAAACCAACTATCTTTAATCTCGTTGGTCCACTTACAAACCCAGTTCCACTCAACAGTCAATATACCGGCATTAACCGGTCAGATTTTACGATGGAATATGGAAAGGTGCTGCATATGCTTGGAAGAGAACGAGCCATTGTAGTATGCGGGACTGGAGGTATGGATGAGGCTTCCCTTGTAGGCAGTAATTCTTTCGTGTTAGTAGAAAAGGGTGACTTGATCCCTTTCACCCTTTCTCCTGAGGATGTTGGCCTACCCACATATCCAGCCTCAGCTGTACAAGGAGGAACTGCTCAAGAAAATGCCATGATCATGCGGAACTTGCTTAACGGTAAGCAAGATGCTTATTTTGATAGCGTTATATTTAACGCAGGTATCGGTCTTTTTGCCAATGGAGCGGTTAATAATATACCTGAGGGTGTAAAACTAGCTAAAGACAGCATTCTCTCTGGCAAAGCTTTTAATAAATTGGAGGCGGTTATCGCCTATAGCTCATCAGCAGCGCAGGAGGTAATACTATGACTACGATTCTCGAAAAAATTCTTAAAGAAAAAGAGAGCTATGTTAATCAGTTGATGCAAAAAAAGCTACCGATATCTAAAAAAGACAGTAAAAGATCTTCTCTTTTTGAGCTTTTATATAAGAACAAGCAGCTCCAAGTCATTGCTGAGATTAAACGAGCATCCCCTTCCAAGGGATTAATACAAGGAATGGTAGACCCTGCTCACCAGGCGCTACTTTATCAAAAATCAGGGGCTGCCTGCATATCCGTTTTAACCGATACTCCTTTCTTTCAAGGTAGTTTTGAAGATTTAATGACTGTAGCAGATACAATAGACATACCGATTTTGTGCAAGGACTTTATCATACACGAAATACAAATTGATTTTGCTAAAAGTGCTGGTGCATCTATCATTCTTCTCATTGTCGCAGCACTTTCGAAGGAAAAGTTAAAAGATTTATATGCATATGCAGTGTCAAATGGTCTAGAGGTGCTAGTGGAAGTTCATAACGCCCAAGAGCTTGATGTAGCACTTCAATTAGATGCAAAACTTATTGGAGTGAATAACAGAGACTTACATTCATTTGAAGTTCATTTAACTAATACCGCTGAATTGGCAAAGCATTTTCCATTTCAAGAGAGACGGGTGTTAATTAGTGAAAGCGGTATATGGACTACCGAGGATGCCAAAAGAGTTGCGGGCTATGGTGCCAGTGCAGTATTAGTAGGAGAAGCCTTAATGAGAAGCGGTGAGGTGCAGCAGTCTATCCGTAGCTTACAGGTCGAACGGGAAGTGGTTGTCCTATGACTAAGGTGAAAATATGTGGATTGATGGAGAAAACTCACGTCCTTGCAGCAGTAGAAGCCGGCGCCGATGCCATAGGCTTTGTCTTTGCACCTAGCAAAAGGAGAATCACAATAACCCAGGCGCATGAGCTAGCGAAAATAGTTCCAGCAGATGTTTTAAAAATAGGAGTCTTTGTTAATCCGGATCAGGAAGAACTGGAGCGAGCTATTTTAGAGGTTCCTTTAGATGTTATACAGCTACATGGCGAAGAGGAGCCAGACTTTTTTAAAGATATTAAAACTGCATGTATTAAAGCGATATCAATCCGAGATAAAAGTGACATGGAGACAGCAAAAAGGTTTGATACAGATTACTTGTTATTTGACGCCCCTGGTACAGATTTTAAAGGAGGCAGCGGAATGACGTTTGATTGGCAATTATTAAGGGGTCATAGCATCTCTACCAACCGGATTATTCTTGCTGGTGGGTTGAAAAAATCGAATGTTAGAGAAGCAATTGATCGAGTAAAGCCCTATATGGTAGATGTTTCGAGTGGAGTAGAGATAAGTGGTAGAAAAGACGAGCAATTGATACGTGAGTTCATACGAACGGTCAAGGATGAGGAGAGATGAGCATGGTACAAACAAAAGCTGGAAGGTATGGTCGCTTCGGTGGCCAATATGTGCCGGAGACATTAATGACGGCACTAATAGAATTAGAAAAGGCATACGATTTGGCAATTCAGGATTCAACCTTTATAGAGGAAGTAAATTATTACCTGAAAGATTATGTAGGAAGAGAGACACCTCTCTACTTTGCAGAACGTCTCACAAAGGAAGTAGGCGGAGCAAGGATTTTATTGAAGCGCGAGGATTTAAACCATACAGGTGCCCACAAGATAAACAATACGATCGGGCAAGCGCTCCTGGCCGTTCGGATGGGCAAGAAGAAAATTGTAGCAGAAACTGGAGCAGGTCAGCATGGAGTTGCGACCGCTACCGTTTGTGCATTATTTAATCTAGAGTGTATCGTCTTTATGGGTAAAGAAGATGTTTGTAGACAGCAGCTAAATGTTTTTCGCATGGAGCTGCTAGGTGCAAAGGTAGTATCAGTCGATCAAGGATCTGGAACCTTAAAAGATGCTGTGAATGAAGCTCTCAGATACTGGGTCGCACATGTGGAAGACACTCACTATATATTAGGTTCTGCTCTTGGACCACATCCATTTCCGAGAATAGTACGTGACTTTCAACGAGTAATTGGTGTAGAAACTAGAAAACAAATATTAGAAAAGGAAGGCAAACTACCTGAAGCCATCGTCGCCTGTGTCGGGGGAGGAAGTAATGCGATTGGAATGTTCCATCCTTTTATAGACGATACAGATGTAAATTTATACGGAGTGGAGGCAGCAGGAGAGGGAATTGAAACTGGAAAACACGCTGCTGCAATAGCTGGGGCTAAGGAAGGTGTATTGCATGGAGCCTATATGTACATTCTGCAGGATGATAATGGATTTATACAGGAGGCTCATTCAATATCCGCCGGTTTAGATTATCCTGCAGTCGGTCCAGAGCATAGTTATTTACATGACATTGGCAGGGTCAACTATCTTTCCGTGACAGATTTAGAGGCATTAGATGGATTAAAGTTACTTGCGAAGACAGAAGGAATCATTCCAGCCCTAGAGAGTGCACATGCCATCTACTATGCAGCTAAGCTTGCAAAGGAAATGAGACCTGATCAAACAATCGTCATTTGTCTTTCTGGTCGCGGTGACAAAGACGTTCATACTGTCAGAGATGCATTGGGAGGGATGAATCATGACTAAAAAGAATCTGGAACAGGCAATTGTTAATTGCTTACGTAATGGACATAAAGCTTTCATCCCTTATATTATGGCAGGTGATGGCGGTCTCGATCAGCTGAAGGATAGAATTCTATTTCTCCAAGCGGCGGGTGCCACTGCTATTGAATTAGGCATACCATTTTCAGATCCGGTGGCAGATGGACCTACCATTCAGCAAGCAGGAGAAAGAGCCCTCCAAAACGGAGCCACCTTGTCGAACATTCTAGCTAAGCTAGAAGAGTTTTATGAAGAGGTTGATGTTCCTTTGGTGCTGATGACGTATTTCAATCCCTTATTAAGTTACGGACTAAGTAATTTTGCAGAGGATTGTGAGCGTCTAGGCATTGCAGGGATAATTGTACCTGATTTACCTTATGAGGAAAGTGAGGTCTTAAGAGATGCCTTAAAAGAAACAGATCTAGCAATAGTACCGCTCATTTCGCTGACTAGCCCTAAAGAGCGAATAGCCAAAATAGTGCGTGCAGGAGAAGGATTTATATATGCGATCACCGTTAATGGTATAACAGGTGCACGGGAAGGAATGAATAAGGACTTAGATGAGTACCTACATACCATTAAAGAGCTGAGTAATCTACCCGTGATGGTTGGGTTTGGGATATCTACTCCAGAGCAAGTAGAAAAAATGAATGTCATGGCTGATGGGGTAATCGTGGGAAGTGCAATTGTAGAGGCATTTAGAGAACAAGATTTAGAGCTAATTAGTAACTTAATAAATGCTTCCAAAAATAAAGTAATCTCTTAAAAAACAAAGTTAAAGATATGAGGCAATGCGATCTATATTATATTGGATTGCTAGTCTAAGCTTAATCCAAAATATAGGAAAGAGACTGAATCATAACTAGATAACTAGTCTAAAAATTAAAAGACGAGAAATCCACTACTTGATTTCTCGTCTATACTTTTATAAAGGTAACTTATTTTTTAGTAAATAACCCTCTATTATCGTTGTTTGGAGAGGAGGGGCGACTCCTGGGGAATAAGCTAACGAAGCGACGAGAAGATTGAAGTCGTGCCCTCGGAAAGCAGCGGGAACGGAAAACAACCATGCTTTATTTTAGTGAACATATCACGATTTAATAGGAATAGCTGTCACTTTTACTGTACTGTTCATAAGCTAAATACCCAGCTAATAAGCCCAATCCCGGTCCCCATGTAATAGCTGATAGAAGCGAAACTGTGGTAAACATGTTTAAAACGATGGCAAGTACTAATCCAATCATCATTCCAAGTGGTATCAAACTATCCAGCAAATTTTGACTACTTTTTGTTTTCTTTTTTCCAAGTGTGCCGTTTTCATACTTATATTTCATTCTAAGAATAACAAACACTGCAATTCCACCTACTATTATAATAGGTAGTAAAATACGCGCCATGTCCAAAATGTAGTTCATACTTTATCTCCCTCCTTATAATTTTCTTATTATTCTAATTTTAACATAATTAGTTACGCTTCTCTAATCACGAACCTTAAGCTAAATGTTTTATTAAAAAATTCTACCAGTAATTTTTACTAGTGTCCTATAATTTAAGAGGATTTCTATCTTATTTATAGAATTACTGTATTAGGCTAATAATAGGTGAAGGTCGTAACCATATTTCATTAGAATAATTATATTATAACGAGAATAGAGGCAATTACATGGTTGAAATTAACAAGGCAACAAATTTAACAAAGCTTTCTGCATTTCTCGAAACACTCAACAATCAAGCAAAGTATCATATCGGCTATTGTGGACAAGACGCCGAGGAAATAAAATATACAATACTACATGAGTTTTCTGATTTGGATTTAGAGCACTCCTTTGCGGTAGCCTCTGAGCTAGACACGATTAAAGGTGCTCTTGGCTTTGACATAGATGAGGAAGAGAGAACCATTGAGGTATGGGGACCATTTGTTTTAGAGTCAGAGCAATATAAGGAAATAGCCGATGCCATGTGGAAACACCTGGTTTCAAAGCTGCCTTTTGAAATTAAAACCTTCGAATTCTTTGTCGGTAAGGAAAACTTTCGTACAAGAGAATATATTCGTGAAACTGGCGGAGTGGAAACCGGTCAGCATTTGATCCTAACAGCTAAAAAAGAGAGCTTTTGTTCAAAAAGTACAGAAGTCGTTGAATATGACCATTCTTTTAAAGAATCATTTGAAGCCCTTCACACTGTTACTTTTCCAGAGACCTACTATAATAGTTCAGAAATTTTAAGTAGGTTGGACAAACATAATAGACTAATGGTGGTAGGAGGTGGAAATAAAAAAATAAAAGGTTATGTTTATGTAGAGGCAGAGCCTAGTTTTAACGATGGGACAATAGAGTATATAGCAGTTTCTACTGAATATCAGAAACAAGGAGTAGGGACCCAGCTTCTGCAAGCTGCCTTACAATACTTATTTTCCTACGAAAGTATTACGGAAATTACTTTAAGCGTTAGTTCTGGTAACGATGAAGCGATAGGTCTTTATAAGTCATGTGGTTTTGATTTAAAAAGTGAGCTAGTCGCCTATAGGAAGTGATCTTGGGACTTAATAAAGTAAATAAATTTAACTTCCTAATTATGAACATATATTAAAGGGGAATAACAAATGGAATTATACCATTATGTAGGATACCAGCAAGATAGTAATGAATACATCAATCCAGAGCAAGCGATGAAACATGGTTTAAATATTTCTACAAAAACAGGTTCCTATACAAACGGAGGACGCTTGTTTTCTAAAGTAACAGAAAAATATAGACCATTACGTGCACCGACATGGATTGATTTTAGTCAAGCAATAGGAGCTGAATTTACGGCACCTTCCAAGCCTTGTTTCAAGTTTCCTATTTTCACTAACAAAATCCTCATTTTTAATAGAGAAATCTCTAGTGATTTGTTTGCTTACATAGAGGACGATTATATGAAAGAAGAAACAGGGGGAGGTTATTTTACTAAGGGGCTCCCTTCTAAGGAAACCTTAGTAAAACAATACTGGGAAAGCATGATCAGTATCGAGGATTATTTAGCAAATAGGCCATATGAAAATGCAGAAATCCTAATTTTTATGACAGTTCCACCTGAAATACTTGAGTTTATTGAATAGGTAACTTACATATATATTCAATATGAAAGAAATAAATCTTTGTAGAGGCACTAGCTTTGGTTAGTGCCTTTGCTATTTAAACTAATTTTAGGAAGGGTGCTAATTATGGAGTTTCACAAAATACATTTCCTCCAAAACTACTCGTCTTTCCAACTAATAGAGGAAGGTTACTCAGAGGACGAGAAATGGTGTGTAAATCAAAAATATTTACTTCGTTTATCCAGTCATACAGATCTTCAACAATTAAAAAATCAAGCCGAGCTCACAAATAAAGTACATAAATTAGACCACCATATCCCATGTGTCTATGAGGTTGGGGTTTTAGAGGATAGAAGTTACGTAATTTTAGATTACATAAAAGGCGAAAATGGAGAAATGAAACTTCCTACTCTATCAAAAAAGGTTCAATATCAAGTAGGTATACAGGTTGGAGAAACACTCCGTAAAATGCATAGTATCACAGCTCCACCTAATACTCCTTGTTGGGAGGAAGTATGGACAAAGCGTATTATAAAATTGACACCTCAATTTCTACCTATAGTAGAGGCAAATCCTGATTATAACTGCATACTTCCTTTTATAGACAGTCAAATTCACCTGTTAAAAGGAAGACCAAGCTGTATTCAGCATTATGACTTTCACACTGGTAATATTTTAATAGATGACGAAAAATTTAGTGGTTTAATCGATATGCAAAAAATTAGATATGCCGATCCAGTCAATGAATTTTATAAGCTTGAATATTTTAATGTACAGGTTAGTAAATCATACTCAAAGGGAGTATTAGATGGATATCATAAGCAAGGGGAAATACCTTCTAGCTTTTGGGAGTTACATCGGTTTTATGCTGCAGTTCATCTAATTTCAGCTGAGGTATGGGGACATCAAGTTGCAATCAAACAAAAAGAAAAGTTCCAAGCATTTACCCGATTTACGTTAGACCAATTTAATAATTTCCAGCTTTTAATACCTAAATGGTATACCGATCAATAACTAAAGTGTAGAAGAAGACTGCTCCTGTCATTTAAATATCGTAAGGGAATTTTGCTAGTGCCTGATCACATAGTGAGCAACTATTCTTCTAGTAAATATAAAAATGTCTAGTATTTTTTTATATACTCATCTACAATTGGCACTAGGTACTAATTGTAGATGATAAGGTGGTTAATATGTATAAGTTTGTATTAGGTATAGCTAAAATTATTGTAAGATCTTTTGGTAAAGTAGAGGTATTGCACCAGGATCGTTTGCCAAAAGAAGAGGGGTATATTGTCACATGTACTCATAGAGGGTGGCTGGAAATAGTTATATTAGGAATTGCAGTTCCAAGACCAGTTCATTTTATGGCAAAAAAAGAGCTATTCAATAATAGAATTATCGGTTTTCTGTTACGTAAAATCAATGCGTTTCCAGTAGATCGTGACAATCCTTCACCGAGTACTATAAAAATTCCAGTTAAATTATTAAAAAGCAAGGAAGTAGTAGGTATTTTCCCAAGTGGAACACGCAATTCCGAAGGAGCTACATTAAAAAGAGGGGCAGTGACGATTGCAAACCTATCTAAAACTCCAATTATTCCAGCTTATTATGAGGGACCTCGTACTTTAAAGGAATTAAAGCAAATGAAAAAAGCTACCATCATATTTGGGGAACCCATTTTTATACAAGTAAAAAATAAAGATGAATTTGCCTTATATACAGAGCTGTTAAATGACCAGACGCAATTATTGGCAGAAGAATTTCAAAAAAACAATCATGGATAAATAATCAGACCTAAGGCTTAGTAAACAAAAGTCTTAGGTCTATTTTAGTTCACTCTACCATTTACTATAATTTAGGAAAGGTCTAAAAAAGGTGGTGAGTTCGTGAAAAACAATAAAAAGAAGTTAATTATTTGTACAATTTATTCTGCAATTTTATTCAGTATCCTCTTAGTCGTGACTTCTTTATCTCCAATGGCTGATATTGGTGAAAACTCAAATAAGTTTGGAACAGCGGGCATGTGGCTAGGTTTAGCATTCTTATTAATTTGCTATCTAGTACCCTTACTTTTATATTCCTTCGGTATTTCTTTTATGAAATATATTATGGCTGTTGCATGTGTTTTAGGTGCAATTAGCATATTCTTTTTAATTATTGCATTTGTGATTATTGGTGCGATCTATTCGATAGGAATACAGCTATTTATAGCAATAGGAATTAGTATTTTATTGCTGATCGTAAACAGCCGTTGGATGTACCTTGCATTTATTTCAAAGCCTATAACGCAGAGCGATTACGCTTAATTAATATTTGTTTCAAAACACAGCCCCTTTGACATAGAAGGGATGGAGGGAAAGTATATGAATTTAAAAAGAATAGTATACGTTTGTATAACCATTTTATTGGTTGGAGTTGTTATTAATATTGCCTTTAATGTAAGAGGATTTTATCAAGTAGACGCTGCTAAGGTAACAACCATAACTGAGCAGTTTGATCATGTGGAAGTCACTTCTGACAATGCATCTATTAGTGTATTACCTACGTCTAGTTCGGATGCGTCAGTTGAATATTCATCCAAACAAAACAGAAAAAATCTTTCGGTTAAAGTGAAGGACAATACTCTATTAGTAGAGCTAAAGCAAAAGTGGTGGAATAATTTTAGATTTGTAATAAACACGAGCAGTAATAAGCTAATCATTTATTTACCTGAAAAAGAATATGAAGAAATAATGGTGTCTACATCGAATGGCAGTGTGGAAGGGAAGGAGATTAAGGCAAATCAACTTATTTTTGAATCTGATAATGGCTCAGTAGAATTAGAAGACATTATTGGCAAAGATGTCTATGCCGAAACGAATAACGGTAAAGTTTTCATGAAAAATGTCGAAGGAAAAATCGAGGCAGATTCAGACAATGGATCCATCACGTTGAATACAAAAACACTAGATCAGCATATCAGCCTAAGCACGGATAATGGTAGCATTGAAGTGAACTCTGATCAGGAGCCTACAAACGCAACCATTACAGCAAGCTATGATTTCGGTGGTATTAATATTTACGGATCCTCTGATAAAACCATCACATATGGCAAAGGCAAGTATCAAATTGAGCTGGATACGGATTTAGGCAGTATATCTGTTAAATAAATTTTTATAGAAGATATAATACGAGTGAGAATGGACTTTTATAGTTCATTCTTTTTTTAATGGGTAAGGTTTTGATCAAACCTACTAGAGTATAAAAACCTTGCACAGTCGTAAATAAATCTTGCGGAGACGAAAGAGAATCTTGCAGAGATGGGTAACAATCTTGCAGAGATGAACTCAAACCTTGCGGAAATGAACCAGAACCTTGCAAAGTGCAAGCAAGAAGCGCTTCACATCAATAGTTACTTGCAAATCAATAGTTGTATGTTCTTACCAGAAAGGTCATAATATTTGATTACATCCACCTTGATATCAGACTACTCGAATTAAAAATTATTCATCTATACGAACTGCCATCTTCCTGCTAACTGTTTCCATTCCAAGACTTTCGTAAAAGGAAATGGCGCCATTATTGAATTCCCACACGTTCAATTCCAATGTAGTTGCTCCTTGGCTTCTTGTCCAATCCAGGCATGCATGGAATATTTTTTTGCCAACACCCTTTCTGTTATGCTTGCCTGCCACTCCAAAGTCATTGATATATGCAAATTTTCTTGGAATTAATGAGTCGAACAAAGGAGCTTCTTTAACCTCTACTACCGCAAACCCAACAACCTCGTTAGCCAGCCTCGCAATTAATATTTCACTGGATGGATTTGTTAACAACGAATGGAAGTATTCATCCGGCATTACTTGGTCGACCTGTCTAAAAATATTTGGTAAGGCAAGGGAATGTTCGTCATGCCCTTCTTTAACTAATAAATTAATCGAATTAAAATCATCTAAAGTTGCACATTCTATTAATATTTCCATTCTATGTCTCCTACTTATACTATATACTTTAATTTATTTTACTAGAGTGCTATGTTTTTGCAACTTTAAAATCCAAATTTTCTTACTTTATAAAATAAACAAGGAATATAATAGAGAAAACTAGTTTTTCAAGTATAGGCCAAATAACAATAAAGGATGAAGGCAAAATGAAGTATCCAGCAGCATTTGTAGATAAAATAACAGGAGCTTTCCAAGAAGAAGGAAGGCAATGGCTCGATCGATTACATCTAATAATCGAAGAATATAAAGAAAAATGGGATTTGTCGATAGAGGAACCAGTAGACAACTTGTCTTATAACTATGTATTAAACGTAAAGCAGCAAGATGGAACACAAGCAATTCTCAAAATAGGAGTTCCTAACTGGGATTTTTCTAATGAAATTAACACGCTTATTACATATAACGGAACAGGATGTGTAAAATTACTTCGTTTTAATCACAAGGATGGGATTATGTTACTCGAAAAACTATCCCCAGGCAATATGCTTTCTGATTTGCCGGAGGAAGAGGCAATCGAGACATATGTTGAGGTATGGAGCAAACTACCAAGAACAGTAAATCCAACATACTCAATGACAGAAATCATTACATGGTTCTCAGGTTTTGACCGTTTTTTGAGGAGTGAGTATGCAGACAAGTATCCTTTGAAGGAATTTGTATTAGAAGCCAAATCTTTTGTTAGCGACTTTATAAACAACAAAGATGAGATATTTCTTTTGCATGGAGATTTGCATCATGAAAACATCCTATTTTCCGACTCACATGGTTGGACAGCTATAGATCCAAAAGGAGTGATAGGTCATCTATATTTTGACTTTACTTCCTTTATGGTCAATCATCTTCCGAAAAATCAGGATGTGAAACAAGTAATACACAACAGAATAAATAAAATTTCTACTTTATTACATTTAGATAAACAAAAACTAATTAAAGCTAGTTTTATAATGGGAACTTTGAGTACTTGCTGGGCAATCGAAGATAAGGATCCGAACTGGGAGATATCTTACATAAGCACTCAACTTTTTCGTAGCTTCCTTGTTGAGTAAGTTATTGCTTGAGTTGAATATAGTGTATTACAGAAGGAAATAAGTGGATTTAGGTAGAAATATATTGTTAAGGAAGTGAAAGGAGGAAAACGGCATGGAGTGTAAAATAGTTAAGAAAATTTTTAAAATAGTAGCACAAAGAGGTAATGGAGCTTTTACGAATTTTAATACAGAGGTTCCAAAAGCTGCCCAAAAATTTCTAGTTCGGATAGATGAAATTAAAAATAGTTCTGGTACTGAAATATCTATTTTTGAACCTAAAATAGATAAAAACCATCTGGAAGGTATCTATTATGTAGGAGTAGTAGTTAACCAGACAATAACTGAAATACCACCTGGAATGGATTACATTGAATTAAGCCAAGTATATGTTACTACGAGAGGAAATATAAATAATATCGGGAGCCTGCATAATCAATTATTGAAATGGACGGATAATAAAGGTTATAAAAGGAAATTAGATGATTACATTGTAGAAACATATCATCCATTGGCAAATGGTGAGGAAGAAGTTGAAATCTACTTGCCAATACATACTTAAATTCTCATTAATGTTAGTCCAGCTATCCACCTTGGTTAGATGAATACTTCTCTTAAAGACACAATAATCTATAACTAAAAACTTACAAATGATATGAACTAACTTACTTCAATTAAGAGGCATTGATCCGGAAAGGATTAACGCCTTCTTAAATTGAATTACTTATTGTAGAAACTGGGAAGTTTAGCTCAGTAAGTGTTGCTGTCTTAAAAAGATATCAATTGAAGAAGGAGAAATGTGATATAGAAAAATAGGTATTTTTTTATTTGATTAACTTCCTTAGAAAGCATATAAATGTCATAGTTCTCTATTTATTTAGCGTAAAAATTAGTAAATAGATTCTGAAATCCACTTTTTGGAATATATTCGTTTACAAGGTTCTTATAAAGGGAAGCGTCTAAATAAATATAGAAAAGGGGTGTACCAATGAATGCCGCTACACAATATAACGGTTTAGTATTATTAAATGGTTATCTTCAAAGACTATATGTTTTTGAAAAAACAAAAGGTATTCTGAATAATGGTGCTTTTAATGTTGAAAAAATAGATATCATTACTCAACAATTAAAAAAAGTACTAGAAATAGCAGAAGTTTTTAATAGTAAAAAAAGTTTAGATGAGCCTAACAAGAATAGCTTGTTAGAAATCGCCCATATAGCAGAAGAATTATGTGAGGAATATAAAAATGAAATGGTAAAAAGTAACTCGTTTAAGGAAGAACTTGCAGTGACTGCATCAGCAATTTATGCCGAAGAGCATATAAATAATGGAATTATACAAATGGGGGAGTTATTTAATCCAGAAGTAAAAGATCGTTTCATGCAACATATTTTGTATTACAGAGATAGAGTAGCTTTAGTTAATTTCGTAGTTCAAAAAGAATCAGAAGGAGAAGAGATCTTGCAGAAAGATAAGGAGCAAATAGTTACTTGGTATAACCAAACTATACAAAACGCGCAGTATATTTCAAAGGATTTTGACTCTATAAAGGAATATCTACAACTTTCAACTTAGTTTTTCTGAATTTCCAATAAGAGAACAGTTAGGGGTTACTATACGTAAATAATAATTTAAAACGCTCTCAGAGCTAATCTCAAGCGCCCTAATAGATAGCAAACTTTCCAGTAAAAGTAATATAAAACTATAAATTTTAAAAAGGTTCCCAAATTCATATTTGGGAACCTTATTTTGTGATAAAATGGATGTTATGAGGTGAGCGAAATGCAACAAGAAATTCCGAGATTATTAAAGGATTTTTTAGTATATTTGACAACTATTAAAGGAAAATCTCCTCGAACTAGAAAAGAGTACGAATATGATATTAGTCTGTTCTTACGTTTTATAAAATCTATGGATGAAGACATTCCTGCAAACAAAATAGAAAAAGTAAATATAAAAGATATTAAGATTGATCGAATAAGAGAAGTCACGTTAGAGGATCTTTATATGTTTATTGAATTTTGTGAGGTACAGAGAAATAATAGTGCAGCAACTAGAGCGAGAAAGGTTGCAACTCTGAAATCCTTTTTCAAATATTTAAAGGGGAAACGAAAATTATTGGAGGATAATCCGGCAGATGAGCTGGAAAGTCCTAAAATCGGGAAGAAGTCTCCTATTTACATGAATCAGGTAGAGGCAGAACAATTTATAGCAGGTATAAAGCGGAGCAATCATTACTATAGAAACTACTGTATGATTATGCTGTTTTTGAATTTAGGACTTCGTGTCTCTGAGTTATGTAGCCTAGATCTTAATTCGATACATGATCGAACCCTTCGAATCGTCGGTAAAGGAAACAAGGAACGTACGGTATACTTAAATAACGCCTGTATTAATTCTATTCAAATGTATTTTGAAAAGGAAAGACCAACTATTCAAGGGGCAAAAGACAATAATGCTTTATTTTTATCTCAAAAAGGAACACGTCTGACAAGACAAACCGTTGCTAAAATAGTGAAGCAGATCAACGTAGACTCTGGACTTAAAAATGATAAAATAACTCCCCATAAGCTACGTCATTCAGCTGCAACGATTATGTACAAGCATGGAGCAGACATAAGAAGTCTACAGCATATTTTAGGTCATACGAGCGTTTCCACGACCCAAATCTATACGCATGTGGAAGACAAAGAAATACAACAAGTTTTAGAGAGCAATCCATTCAATCAAATCAATTAGTTACATATAACTTTATTATGTAAACTAAAATCGTTTTAAGAAAGCTACGTTAAGGTTATTGGTAGATTTTAACTTAACATTTCTTTTTATTCCGAGTACAATTTAAATGACTATTAAGAAATAAATAAATTTATGAAGTGTGTTGGAGTCATTTTTACGGCTTTGTTTATACGAGTGTTTTATACCAATAGAGCTTTATAAATGAAAGCTGTTCTCCATTTATCGTTCGGGGTGTTAAACGGAGACATAAGCAGGGATTAGGGAGACAGATAAGGATGTCACAACCACGCGCGCAGCGTCCGTTTGGCGCGGAAATCAATTTTACTTCCCGAATAAGAGTACATCTTATATCAACCCTAACCTTTAACATAGCCTAAAGACAAACACTGGATTCTGTTAACTTCTTATCCTTTAGATCGTAATGGAGTAGTGTAATGCATTAGAATCAACACAGAAAAAGTCGAGTCCGATTACATAAGGATTCGATTTTTTCTGTTTTTCTTACAGCTGATAGTCATGGATTAGATTAAAGCGAAGATCCTTATTTTTCTTCTACTACATTTAAAAGGCATCGGTCTTGTGGACAATATAAGAGAAAGGGTACAAAATAACGGTTGTTTTCTTTTTATTTACTTATAATATTATTATGTAAACTAATTGTTCATCCTTTTTTACCGATAACTTAAGTCATTTTTTCATGGACGAATATACTACAACAGGAATATGAAAAGATGAGGGGAAGCAATGAAAATAAGGGACATATATAATCGTTTACTAAAGGGTGAGAAGTTCAAAGACGTCAGTGAAATAAAGCTAAACCAATTACCTGTGAAGCATCCAGCAGACTTGGTTGGACCATCGCCAATTATGCAGGAAATGGCTGAAAAGCACTCGAAGCATTTCAAAGAAAAAAATAGAAAGTACCCACTTTAATATAGTGGGTACTAACTGTTGTTTTCAAAATAAGTTATTCTCTTCACTAATGGCTCTGTCTTTTTTACGTGGATTGGTTTAACTAGGTCTCCCGTAATCGCTACCGTCTTAACATGTTTGTTGCTTTTTTTGGATGCATTGAATCCACTTAGCTTTTTTGCTGCCCGACTCCTCACATCTTCCGTGCAAATAGGAACCTTTTCACTTAGCATACTCAACACTCCTTAAGAAATAAATATTTATTGGTTTTCCATTTGTTCCGAGTTAGTTAAAGCTACCATGTACTCGATGTTTTCAATATTTTTTGCAATAGTTTTATGAAGCAGCTCAAAGAGATATTTGTCAATAATATCAAATGAATAGGTAAAGCTTTCAATCACGGTTATAAATTCTAGGTCGTCATACGTGAAATGGTAAACTAAAAAATTTTTCTTCCATATATTTAACTCATCTGTCTTATTAAACACGACAGCCTCGCCTGTTTCCTTCGATTCCTCTATTAAATCAATCAGCTTTTCTGGGGTATCTCTTGTATAGACCTGAAAAGAGAACGCTCCATGGATCGGATAATTTTTGTATCCGATTTGTGTTTCCTCTAAAAAGTACTCCAAGACCTCTTTGAAATCGATTGCTGATCTGAACAAAAATTCTAATGTCCTACCTGAGGCATCGTCTCCTGTAAAATATGCCATGAGCTTTGCCTTTGTTCCACTAATTTCCACAGTTTCAATAGCCGCCTGCTCAATATTATCCACTTCAAATTCTAAATTCATAAACTTAAACCTTTTCAATCTCTTAAAGGCAACTGGAATCAATAGAAAAAGCAAAAACCATATAAAAAGCAAAAAGATGCCTCTAAATATGACCTGATGAAAATTAGATTGTACAAAGGGTTTTATGATAATCGAAAAAGCAGTGTCTTGGATCACTTGCTCGGCTTCTATTTCTTTAATCTCGGCATTTTGAAGGAAAAATGCCTTGGGGTTCTCCTGCCATATAGAAATGCCAATAAGCAAGGAGGAGGTGGCCATCCATGCGACAATGATTAATATTCCAATAGTATAAATGTAAGGGATTATCATATTTATCCATTGAAATAGAGTGCGTCTTTCTTGGATCGGGAATCTCATCTAAGGACTACACCTCCATACATAAATAAATAATGTTTTGTATATTTGTCTATCAATTGATTGTATGTGACAGAGCCCAAATTATGACCAAATTCTCTTTATCGTACGTAAGGTTGCTCCCAAAAATGATAGTAACGCTAGAATAATAGAAGGAATGCTGAATAACATGGTTTCAATAATCCAATGAAAATAGGATTTTAACAGAATGAAAAGGTCGAATTCCAAAACGATGGAATCCGACCTTTTTGCTGTGCATTAACTGTTAATGGAAAATCCTCAAAGTATGCTTAAATCACGTTAGCCTTGATTTGATAATGACGTAACCATTTCCTCCAATCGTAAGCGTACTGCCCTCGACAGACATTGGATCGCTATACACCAACACCTGCTCACTAGCTATGTCCAACTCCACTGATTGCTCCAATCGTTCTGGATTAAATAACACTGTGATAGAATATTTTTCATTGAATTTTTCATAACCAAAAATCCCATTTTCAGTAGTAGGAAGGATAAACCTAACTGAGCCTTCGTTGGCAAGCAGCCTTTCTTGCTTACGTATACTAATAAGTTCTTTAATGTGGTTTTTTAAATCAAGGTTATGTGTCGACTCATCCCAATCCATACATTTTCTACAACCAGGGTCCTGACCACCAGTTAAGCCAATCTCATCTCCGTAGTATATACATGGCGTCCCCATGAAAGTTAGTAGAAGGGTAAATATTTGCTTCACTTTACCTATATTGTCGTCACATTCTGTTAATAATCTAGCAGTGTCATGGCTACCAACTAAATTAAATGTATAGTCAAAAACATTTTTAGGATAGTTATAGTAAACCCTTGTGATATTTTCTACAAACTGTGTAGAATTAATGCTTTCATTTACTAAAAGATTAAATAGATTTGTTTTGAACGGATAGTTCATTACTGCATCGAACTGATCTCCACGAAGCCACGGCATGGAGTCATGCCAAATTTCACCTAGAATATATACGTCAGGCTTAATTGCTTTAACAGTTTCCCTAAACTCACGCCAGAATTTATGGTCCACTTCATTTGCCACATCTAATCTCCAGCCATCGATGTCATATTCCTCTATCCAAAATGCACCTACATCCATTAAATACTTTTTCACTTCCGGATTGGCAGTATTTAGCTTCGGCATAGACTCGACAAAACCAAATGCCTCATAGTTGGGTCTTTCACCACCCCGAACAGGATAACTATGGATATGAAACCAATCCTTATATCGTGAACTTTCCCCATTAACTAAAACATCTTGGAACGGTGGGAAGTAGTAGCCACTATGATTAAAAACAGCGTCTAACATCACTTTAATGCCACGCTTATGACACTCTTTTACAAGTCGCTTCAACGATTCTTTGTCTCCAAACTGTGGGTCTATTTCCAAATAATCAATTGTATCGTATTTATGATTGGAGCTTGCCTTGAACACAGGAGTGAAGTAAATACCGTTTACACCTAAATCACTCAAATAGTCTAAATGCTGAATGACACCTGCGAAATCCCCACCAAAGAAATTGTTTATAGCGGGGGGCTCGCTGCCCCAGGCTTTAGCCGTTGGAGGATCTATAGAAGGATCACCGTTAGCAAAGCGTTCTGGGAAAATTTGATACCAAATGGTGTCCTTTACCCAGGCTGGTGCGTCAAAAAGGTCAATATTGTGCAAATAAGGAAAACAAAAATAGTAGTCTGAATCTTTAGGGGGAGTAGAGTAAAACCCTTTTTCTGTATAAATTACTTCTTCATTACTAGAAATTAACTTAAAGCCATATCGGATTCTATTTGTTTCTGAGAAAATCTTAATCTCCCAATAATCATGTACGCCGTCTGTGCCAGCTAAGTACATCCTTTCCATATCATGCATCCATTCACCATCTGCCCAAATGTATGGGTCTCCATGAATCAGTAAAACTTCTTGAAGGTCATTTGCTTTCGTTTTTAATCGTATGTGTAACGTTTTGTTATCGAGTAAATAAGCTAGGTTATCTACTGGTCTATGAAATACAGCGGACTTTTCCATATGATTGCTCCTTTTTAGAAGTGAGAACAGCACACTTCAATATTATGAAATAAAATAATTTTTATAAATATTAAAAAAAGTATTGTGCAAACGTACTTTAAATGTATAATAAAACCATAAGTTGTGCAATCGCTTTCATAACATTTTATTGAAACATTATGATTCTATTTATCTTAATATACTAGAAATAGCTAGAATAAGTAGATTAGCATGTTCATATTCTAATTTTATGTGAGCGTTTTCATTTATTCATTTGTGCAAACGGTTGTACAACTTTAGGAAAAAGAGATAAACAATTGGGAGGGTTAAAAGAAATGAAAAAAACACTATCATTCTTATCGATTCTACTTTTATTGATGGCTATGTTAGCAGCATGTGGACCAGATCGAGAAACAAGCACAGGGTCATCTAACACAGGTGATAAAGAAAGTGAAGGCAACGCGGAAGAACCAGCAAAGCCTGAAAAACTTGTTGTATGGGAAGATACAGATAAATCTGTAGCCTTAAAACCTGCAATTGAGTCTTTTGAAAAGGAATATGGGATTAAAGTAGAATTTAAAGAATTAGGAATGGCAGATAAGATGCGCGACCAGCTACGTATGGATGGTCCATCAGGAACTGGTGCTGACGTTGTTACTTTGCCGCATGACCAAATTGGTCAGGTAGTTACAGAAGGGCTTCTTCAAGAAATTGAAGTAAGTGACGAAGTACTTTCTACATTTAGTGAGTCTTCTGTAAATGCACAAAAATATGATGGAAAACTTTACGGGCTTCCAAAAGCAACGGAAACACCTGTATTTATTTATAACAAGGCTCTTATGACAGAAGCACCAGAAACAATGGATGATGTTTATGAGTTTTCTAAAGGCTTTACAGATGGTAAAAAGTTTGGCTTCATTGCAACTTGGGATGACTTCTATTTTGCACATGGTGTAATTGCTGGTATGGGCGGATACGTTTTCAAAGAAAATGATGGCGCTCTTGATAGAGACGACATTGGTTTAAACAACGAAGGAGCAGTTGAAGGAGCTTCTTATATCCAAAAATGGTATTCAGAAGGTCTTTTCCCTAAAGGGGTTATTGGGGAAAGCGGTGGTTCTACAAGAGATGGACTATTTAACGAAGGTAAAATTGCTTCCGTTATGAATGGTCCTTGGTCTTTCCAAAGCATGAAGGATGCTGGAATTGACATCGGTATTTCTGCAATGCCTAAGCTTCCTAATGGTGAACCTATGAAAACGTTCATGGGAGTTAAAGGGTGGCATGTAACAGCATTCACTGAACACAAATATTGGTCTACAAAATTAGTAGAGTGGTTAACAAATGAAGAAAATGCAAAAATTCGCTTTGAAACAACACAAGAAATTCCTCCAGTTAAAACATTAATCGACGATCCGATTATTGCAGACAACGAAGGGGCAAAAGCAGTAGCACTTCAATCTCAATATGCAGTACCAATGCCAAACATTCCAGAAATGTCAGAGGTATGGGGTCCTGCAGCATCAGCACTACAAACTATTGCAACAGGAAAAGCTGAGCCTAAAGCAGCAATGGATGATGCAGTTAAAAACATCAAAACAAATATTGAAACAAATCACCCTAACTGATGATTTAAATTGCAAAGGCATGTTTCCTATCATGGGAACATGGCTTTGCTTATATATAATATAATTTTGAAAAGAAATTCTCCTTTCAAAGGAAAGAGGGAGGCCGCTTTAGCGATGGACAATAATGTCACAAACAAACATAGAAAAACTGCTGGGCTTTTATCGATTATTCCAGGTATGGGTCAGCTTTATAATAAACAGTATGTTAAAGGAATCATTTTCTTAGTTTTAACAGTAGCTTTTTTCAGTAGCTTCTATCAAACCCTTAACTGGGGCTTTTGGGGACTAATTACGCTTGGAGAAATTCCAGGTTTAGATCATTCCGTGTTCCTTTTAGTTGATGGAGTTATTGCCTTACTCGTAGCAGCAATCGGGTTAGGTATATATGCTTTTAATATTTATGATGCCTATAACAATGGAAAAAAGAGAGATGAAGGCTTCGAGTTAAATAGCGTAAGAGAGCAGTACCATAACTTATTAGATAATGGTTTTCCATATTTAATGATTTCCCCTGGATTTTTACTGTTAATCTTTGTAGTTATTTTCCCAATCTTTTTCGTTATCCTTCTTTCATTTACAAATTATGACCTGTACCATACGCCACCTGCAAAGCTAGTGGACTGGGTTGGTATACAAAACTATATAGACATTTTTAAATTAGAATTGTGGCGCTCTACATTCTTCAGTGTGCTCGGATGGACGATTGTTTGGACTTTTGGAGCTACAACACTACAGGTTGCAGTTGGTATATTCCTTGCAGTTGTCATTAATCAAAAAGATTTAAAAGGAAAAGCGGTTTTCCGTACGATTTTAATACTTCCTTGGGCAGTCCCAGCATTTATATCTATCTTAATATTTTCTGGTATGTTCAATGAATCATTCGGGGTTATTAACGATGGAATATTAAGCTTTCTTGGTATAGACCCTGTCCCGTGGATGACTTCTGAAATGTGGACCCGTATTGCATTAATAGGAATACAATCCTGGCTTGGATTCCCATTTGTTTTTGCAATGACTACAGGTGTTCTGCAATCAATTCCTGATGAACTATATGAGGCAGCTAACGTAGATGGAGCATCTATTTGGCAAAAGTTCCGTAGTATTACTTTGCCGATGGTGCTATACGCAACTGCTCCTATCATAATCACGCAATATACGTTCAACTTTAACAACTTCAATGTTATTTTCTTATTCAACGGTGGAGGCCCTGCATTACCTGGTCAAAATGCCGGAGGAACAGATATTTTAATCTCTTGGATTTACAAGCTAACGATGACTTCTGCTCAATATGGTAAAGCTGCAGCAATCACGATGCTTTTATCATTAGTTGTAGTAGCCGTAGCTTTATGGCAGTTCAAACGTACAAATTCATTCAAAGAGGAGGATATGATGTGATATGAATACGAAAACAGAGAAAATTATTAGACTGACACTTTCGTACTTTATTCTCCTAGTAGCTGCTCTAGTCGTTATCTATCCGCTTCTTTGGGTAATTGGGTCATCACTAAATCCAGGTCAGAGTCTTTCCGGGTCTACAATGTTTCCCGAAAACCCGACTTTTAAGCATTACCTAGAGTTGTTTGATATGGATAATTCTAATTATGTTTTATGGTATATCAACTCCATGAAGATTAGCTTGATCACGATGGCTTTGTCGGTCATCAGTGTATCACTAACTGCATATGCCTTCTCACGTTATCGCTTTGTCGGACGCAAAAATGGCCTACTAACGTTTTTAGTACTACAAATGATTCCTAACTTTGCAGCGCTAATTGCAATCTTTGTTTTAGCTCAAAGAACTGGCCTTTTAGACACTCATTTAGGATTAATTTTGATCTATACAGGCGGCCAAATACCGATGAATACGTGGCTAATGAAAGGGTATCTCGATACCATTCCAAAAGAGCTTGATGAGTCTGCAAGGATGGACGGTGCTGGACACCTTCGAATTTTTTGGCAGATCATTATGCCGCTAGCAAAGCCTATTATTTCAGTAGTTGCGTTGTTTTCTTTTATCGCTCCATTCGGAGACTTTATATTGGCTCGCGTAATGCTTCGCTCAGAGGAAAAATTTACGATGGGCGTGGGGCTGTATGAGCTAGTATCTAAGCAATTTGGGAATGAGTTCACCACTTTTGCTGCGGGCTCCGTATTAATCGCAATTCCGATAACTATTTTGTTCTTAGCGTTCCAAAAGTATTTTGTTTCCGGACTAACTGCTGGGGGAACAAAGGGATAATAATGTTCAAAGAAACTATCGGGGGTGTATGACTATAAAAAGGGGTAGACATTTACTTTTCATTCTTATACTTTTAGTTAGCTTCCAGCCACTTTCAGTCTTTGCCAGTGGAGAGCGTACGATGCAGGATGAGATTATATATATGATCATGGTAGATCGTTTTCATAATGGTGATCCGTCCAATGATAAGGATGCTAACCCTGATGACCCTTATGCTTATCATGGTGGCGATTTTAAAGGAATTACGGATAAGCTAGATCATATAGAAGAAATGGGTTTCACAGCTATATGGCTGACCCCGATCTTTGAAAATATGCCAAAAGGGTACCATGGCTATTGGACAAAGGATTACTATAAAACAAACGAATATTTCGGAACAATGGATGAATTTAAGACCCTTGTTGATGAAGCACATAAAAGAGATATAAAAATTATCTTAGATTTTGTTGTCAATCATGTGGGACCAAATCATGACTGGCTAAGTGACCCTTCTAAGGAAGACTGGTTTCATCCCCAACAGCCCATAGCTAATTGGAATGACCAGCAGGAAGTAGAAAATGGCTGGCTATATGATTTACCAGACTTAGATCAAAGCAATCCAGAGGTAGCTGCCTATTTAATAGATGCAGCGAAATGGTGGATAGAAGAAACAGATATAGATGGTTTCCGTTTAGATACAGTCAAACATGTATCAAAGGATTATTGGAAAGAATTCGCTTCTGCTGTAAAGGCTGAAAAGGAAGACTTATATTTGATAGGGGAAGTGTGGCATGACAATCCAAATGTCGTTGCCAGCTATGAGGAGACAGGAATAGATAGCTTTTTTGACTTTTCCCAAAATGGTAGTCTGCGCACTGCTTTCGAGAGATCAAATCAATCACTTGGCTGGCTGTTCTCAAATGCTGAAAGAAACGAGAAGGTTTTTGATCGGTCCCATTTGCTTGGACAGTTTGTCGATAACCACGATATGACAAGGTTTAGTCATCTGGTGATCAATCAAAAAGAAAATCCTTTGACTCAGCTTAAGCAAAGTCTCACCTTTCTATATACCGCTCCTGGAGTGCCTATCATTTATTATGGTACCGAGATGGCGATGGATGGAGGAAATGACCCGGATAATCGTCGTATGCTGGATTTTAATACAGAAAAAAATGTAGTTGACTACATATCAAAGCTTGGAGCAATAAGAAAAGAGCATCCAGCTTTGACCAATGGTGAGATGGAGCTGCTATATGAAGAAGAAGGGACCGCAGTTTATTCTAGAAAACTAGATGGAGAGACAATTGTTGTTGCCATAAACAACATGTCGAGTGATCAAACCATTGTGCTTAAGGATAAGCTTGAAAATGGGAAACGGTTAGTTAGCCAGCTCACTGAAGCTATCGTTAAGTCGAATGGGAATGAATACTCGATTAAATTAGAGAGTGGTCAAGCAGAAATCTTCGAGCTAGCTGAGAAGCCAGGACCTAACTGGTTATTTATAGTTCTTTCATCTGCAGTAATTGTGTCATTCATCATTATTCTTATACTAGGAATTAAAGAAGTGAACAAACGGTCTAGATTGTAAGGACTGAAAGAAGCTTTAAAAGAAAGTCTAAAAGTTATGGGATAAATGTACACAACTCATAACGAAGGGAGTATTTTTTATATGAATCGAAATTGGTGGAAAGAAGCGGTCAGCTATCAGGTTTATCCTAGAAGCTTTATGGATAGCAATGGTGATGGCATAGGAGATTTGCGTGGAATCATAACAAAGCTTGATTACTTAAAAGATTTAGGAATAGATGTCATTTGGGTATCTCCCTTTTTTAAATCCCCAAATGCGGATAATGGCTACGATATTAGCGACTATCAAGGGATTTCAGAGCAATTTGGAGATATGAAGGATTTTGATGAATTATTAACAGAAACGCATGCACGAGGTATGAAGCTTATTTTAGACCTTGTTATCAATCATACAAGTGATGAGCATCCATGGTTTATAGAGTCACGGTCCTCTAAAGATAACCCAAAGAGAGACTGGTATATTTGGCGTGATGGCAAAGGAACGGAGCCACCAAACAATTGGGAAAGCATTTTTTCCGGGAGCGCATGGGAATATGATACGGCAACGGAACAATATTACATGCACCTTTTTGCGATCAAACAACCAGATTTAAATTGGGAAAACGAAGAAGTAAGAACGGAATTATATAAGATGGTTAATTGGTGGCTGGATAAGGGGATAGATGGTTTCCGTGTAGATGCGATCAGTCATATTAAAAAACGAGAAGGCTTTCCAGACATGCCAAATCCGGATGGACAGCAGTTTGTTTCCTCTTTTGATATGCATACAAACCAACCAGGCATTCAAACATTCCTAAGTGAATTAAAGGAAGAAACGTTCTCTAAATATGACATCATGACGGTTGGAGAAGCTAATGGTGTTGGTATAGAAGAGGCAGATGAATGGGTTGGTGAGTCAAACGGGAAATTTAGTATGATCTTCCAATTTGAACATTTAGGGCTTTGGAACAAGGATGCCAATAAATCTGTGGATGTCATTGGTCTAAAAAAGACGCTAACAAAATGGCAAAAGGGACTCCATGAAAGAGGCTGGAATGCGCTATTTTTAGAAAATCATGATCAAACAAGAAGTGTTTCTAGCTGGGGAAATGACCAGGAATATTGGAATGAGAGTGCTAAAATGCTTGGGGCCTGCTATTTCCTTATGCAGGGCACACCTTTCATCTACCAGGGGCAAGAAATTGGTATGACAAATGTCCAACTACCTTCTATAGATGATTACGATGATATTGGTATGCGTAACTTCTATGAGATAGAAATAGCAAAGGGTCGTCCACATCTTGAAGTGATGGAAACTATTTGGACTAGTGGAAGAGATAATTCACGAACTCCAATGCAGTGGGATAACACAGATAATGCCGGGTTTACTACAGGTACACCTTGGATGAAAGTGAATCCGAACTATTCCTCTATTAATGTAGAGGCTCAAATAAAGGACGAACATTCTATTTACCACTTTTTTAAGAGTATGATTAAGCTTCGCAAGGAACATGAAGTGTTTGTTTATGGGGCATATAATCTTCTTTTAGAAACTGATCCAGATGTATATGTCTATACAAGATACTTAGATAATGTATTTGCGGTTGTCCTATGCAATTTCCGTAACAAGACAGTAGAACTGGACCTTCATGAGGTGGAGCAAAAGGATTATCGCCTCGTGCTAAGTAATTTTGAGGGGGCACCTCATACATTAACCAAAAAGGCTACTTTAAAGCCCTATGAGACCAGAGTATATCTGTCTAAATAATAGGTTTAACTTCTATAGAGACTAGTTAATAACTTTCCTTATCTATATAATGATATTCTAAAGAATATTGAAGAAAACAGAAAAAGAGTGGTGAATTCCTTTGGCGGTTACGATTAAAGATGTAGCAAAATTAGCAGATGTAGCTCCCTCGACGGTCTCTCGGGTAATTGCCAATAATCCCCGCATTAGTGACAAAACTAAGAAGCGTGTAAGAGAGGCGATGGAGCAGCTAGGTTATCATCCTAATTTCATTGCTCGAAGTCTAGCAAATCAATCCACGAAAGTAATTGGCCTGGTATTACCGCCTTCTTCAGGTGCTTTCTTTCAAAACCCTTTCTTTGCAGAGGTTATGCACGGACTAAGCGATGGTGTGCATGAAAAACATTATGCCCTTCAAATGACTACTGGAACGACAGAAGAAGAACTATTTGATGGAGTAGTACAGATGGTCCAAGGCGGCAGAGTGGATGGAATTATACTTCTTTACTCTCGTGTTAATGATGAGATTTTAAGTTATTTAAGAACACGCCATTTCCCATTTGTGATGATCGGTAAGCCTTTTGAGCATGTAGAAAAAATAACTCATGTAGATAACGACAACTTTCTTGCAGCAAAAGAGGCGACCGAGTATCTTATAGGACTTGGACATAAGCATATTGGTTTCATTGGAGGTAGTCCAAGCCTAACCGTTACATTGGACCGACTCCAAGGCTACAAGAATGCCTTGAGAGAGGAAAATCTGCCATTACTAGAGGACTATATCATTCATTCTGAATACTTCTTGAGAGAAGGGGGCCAGCAAGCGGTCAACAAACTATTCTCAGCAAGTGTTTCGCCAACCGCTTTAATCGTGACGGATGATTTGATGGCCCTAGGTGTAGTTAACACTCTTACAGAAATGGCAATCGACATCCCAAACCAGGTCTCTATCATAAGCTTCAACAATGCGTTGTTTGCAGAAATGTCTCGACCGCCATTGACATCCATTAATATCAATATCGTGGAGTTAGGTTATCAGGCAGCCAGAAGCTTAATTCAAATACTGGAAAATGAGAACGAACCTGTGAAGCGCATTATCATTCCACATCAGCTTGTGGTGCGCAACTCTTGTGCAATTTCACAAAAAGCAATTATAAAAGATAGTACAAGCTTAAGTTAAACTAAACAATGGTTATCCATGAGATATTGGGTAACCATTTTTATTCACCATAATTTTATTATGTAAACTAAATACTATTTCTATTATTCTAAAAATAATTTATACTCTTTATAAGGAGGGATATATTTTGTTTACATACGCAATTGATGACAAAATTAAACTAAAAATGCTAGATTTACGAGACTCCGAACAATTATTCTCTTTAACTGTAGAGTCTAAGAATTCCTTAAGAGAATGGCTACCGTTTATTGATTATACAAAAACGGTTGCTGATACGGAGAACTTCATCAAATCGACGATGAAGCAGTTCAGTGACAATAATGGAATCCAAGCAGGTATATGGTATGAAGGCAATCTTGCAGGTGTTATCGGATTTCATAAAATAGACTGGAATAACAAATCCACAAGCATCGGGTATTGGTTGGGCGAAGATTATGTGGGTAATGGTCTCATGACTAAGTCCGTAAAAGCATTTGTAGATTATGCTTTAATCGATTTAGGATTGAATCGAGTAGAAATTCGCGCTGCAGTAGAGAACAAGAAAAGTAGAGCAATTCCTGAAAGGCTTGGTTTTACACATGAAGGCACCATTCGTCAATCGGAATGGCTATACGATCATTATGTGGATCATCAGGTCTACGGTATGCTAGCAAGTGACTGGAAGAAATAGATTGAACAAGCGCCGATCAGTTTAATACCTGCCAGGCGTTTTTGTATTCAAATATTTAGTAACAAACAACGGACTTGTTTAAAGATAAAAATGTGTGGTCAATCATACGATAGTAGAAGAACAGAAGAAGGGACAGGTCTTATGATTGCTTACATATCTACGCTCAGTCCGGTACTGCAGGCATTGTTAGCAACTGTATTTACTTGGGGCATGACAGCATTAGGTGCAGCTCTAGTTTTCACTACAAAATCAGTAAATCAAAAGTTAATGGATGGCATGCTTGGCTCGGCTGGAGGAATCATGATAGCGGCAAGCTTTTGGTCGCTTCTTGCTCCTGCTATTGAAATGTCGAAGGAAGGGGCATTCCCTGCCTGGTTTCCAGCAGCTACCGGATTTTTACTAGGTGGATTCTTCTTGTGGCTGGCCGATAAACTCATTCCACATATGCATCCATCTTCTAACTCGAACCAAACAGAAGGGATAAAGCCAAAAGGCAAAAGAAGAAGTACGTTGCTTGTGTTTGCGATCACCCTCCATAATATACCAGAGGGTCTTGCTGTCGGGGTTGCTTTTGGAGCAGTCGCTGCAGGACTAGATACCTCTTCTTTAACTGCAGCCTTGGCATTAGCAATAGGCATTGGTATTCAGAATCTACCGGAGGGTGCAGCGGTTGCATTACCTTTGAGAAGAGATGGCATGTCTCGTAGAAAGAGCTTCTTTTATGGGCAATTTTCCGGAATGGTCGAGCCGATAGCTGCGGTAGTCGGTGTCCTTGCAGTCTCCTTTATGTCCCCTATTCTACCTTTTGCACTCGCGTTCGCAGCTGGAGCAATGATTTTTGTTGTGGTGGAGGAGGTAATTCCAGGCTCCCAGGAGTATGGGAACGGTGATTTAGCAACGGTGTGCTTGATGATCGGATTTACAATCATGATGATTCTAGATGTTGCTTTTGGGTAGTTCAATTTTTTTCAAAAAGCGCATCCTACTATAAGTTAGGATGCGCTAGTGTGTTTATATTTCAATAAGGATTGGCAGAATCATGGGTTTTTTCTTTGTACGAGCATATATTAGGTTTTCTACCGAGTTTTTAATATTCTTTTTGAGTGTACGCTGATTCTTATTGTTATCCCATTTTTCTACTGTTGTACGAACGGTTTGATTGATTAAATTGATTAGCTCTTCAGAGTCTGGACCATATACAAAGCCTCGAGTAAGAGTATCAGGTCCATTTAATACTTTTTTCAATCCTTTTTGTAAACTAATGACGATCACAACCATCCCGTCTCCAGCAAGAACTCTTCGATCACGTAGAATAATCTCACCAACATCTCCTATGCCTGATCCATCTACAAAGACGTCACCTGCTTCTACGGACCGTGTTTGTATGACCTCATTAGTATCTACAATATCCACAACATCTCCATTGTTCAGTAGAAAAATATTAGATCGTTTAACACCCACGGACTGTGCTAGCTCGCGATGTATATGGAGCATGCGATATTCTCCATGGATCGGGACAAAGTACTTTGGCTTCATCAATGTTAGCATGAGCTTCAGCTCTTCCTGGTAAGCATGACCTGAAACGTGCATACCAGTCTTGCTTCCAGAGCCATAAATCACGTTAGCTCCTAATCTTAACAGATTATCGACTACCCTTGTGACATTCGTTTCATTACCAGGGATGGGGCTAGATGAAAAGATTACGGTATCCTCAGGATGAACCTCGAGTTTACGAAACCTAGAGCTTGCTAGTCTTGAAAGAGCAGCCATAGGCTCACCCTGTCCACCAGTACAAAGAATCGTCACTTCCTCGGGAGACATGGTTGGCACCTCACTTTCCTCCAGTAACATTCCTTCCGGTATTCTCAAATAC
The DNA here is from genome assembly GCF_023713305.1 of Psychrobacillus sp. MER TA 171. NCBI lineage: Bacteria > Bacillati > Bacillota > Bacilli > Caryophanales > Bacillaceae > Psychrobacillus > Psychrobacillus sp. MER TA 171. Next base: position 164,457 of record NZ_JAMAWN010000003.1, read on the forward strand.
CCACGCTGCATAGCAACTCGAACGACATTCACCATACTTCTACCGAGTAAGAGGATCTTTCTATTGTTTCTAATGCAAACGTCTACTATTTGCTGTACACGATGAACATTGGACGCAAAGGTCGTAATAAAAATTTTCCGCGTTGCCTTCCTAAAGGTTTCATCTAAATGCTCTTCTATAAGCTTCTCAGAAGGGGAGGAGCCAGGTCTCTCTGCATTCGTACTTTCAGAAAGAAGCAACAGCACACCTTCTTGACCGATTGCCGCCATTCGATGAATGTCTGCCGCCTGTTTATCCACGGGAGTCCAGTCAAACTTAAAGTCTCCCGTATGAACGATTGTGCCTAATGGAGTTTGAAAAGTAATTCCTAAGCAATCTGGTATACTATGGCTTGTTCGGAAGAAGGTTGTCCGTATGGTACCGAGCCTTAAAACACTATCCTCATCTATCAAAAATAGCTTACTATCCCTAAGAATCCCATGCTCCTTTAACTTAATCTCAATTAGACCAAGTGTGAGGTTTGTGGCATAGACTGGCACATTCAGCTGCTTTAGAAAGTAAGGGATTGCTCCAATATGGTCCTCATGTCCATGGGTGACGATCAATCCACGTATTTTGCTTTCATTTTCCTGCAGATATGTAATATCAGGAATAATTAAATCAACACCTGGCAGACTTTCATCTGGAAACTTTCCACCACAGTCAATAATCACAATATCATCGTATGATTCAATCACATACATATTCTTTCCGATTTCATTTATACCACCAAGTGCAAATACAGATACGGCCGAATTTTTAGTAGTCAAAAAGATACCTCCCGATTCAATAAACTATTTTAAGTATGAACTTTAAACTATTATTTATGAGATAAATATCGAAAAAGGTAATATTTACTACTTTGTAAAATAAACAAATAATCAGTTAAAAACATATTGGCTAATATGTCACGTTGTGATATAGTCATGATGTGACATATTATAAAGAGGGTGGAGCAGCTTGGAGAAATTAATTAAGAAATACATACCGATGACGGAGACCGCATTTTATATCCTCTTTTCTTTGACAGAACCACGTCATGGATACGGAATTATCAAAAGAGTAGAAGAGCTGACAAATGGAAGGCTTCATCTAGGTTCGGGAACGATTTATGGAACGCTCACTAAAATGCAAAAAGATGAAATGATCACTGTCTTTTCAGATGAAAAAAGAAAAACAATTTATGAAATTACAGGAATAGGCAAACTGATTATGCGAAAGGAAATGGAGAGGTTACAGGAAGTGCAAAACAATATTTCGCTTTATAAGGGGGAATTTGATGAAGAGATTTAGATGGTTTTGGAGCTACCGTATACAATCGACCGAGAAATGGTTAGAAAGCATGGCTTTGAAAGGTTTTATGTTAAAAGATTTCAATAGATTCACACGTATATTTACATTTAATAAAACAACACCTAAGAAAGTAACCTATTCGATACAATACAAATCTTGCAGTTTACCCGATCGGTTACAAAAAGCCGGTTGGCGAGATCCATTAAAGGCGGGTAAATGGAGTATTCTCAAAAATGAAGCATCTCATGTTCCGTTTTACCCATCTAGCGATAGCTTGTTTAAACGGATTCGATTACATGCATATTTATTTTTGATCATATCCATCTTTTATTTATCCACAAGTCCCGTGAATTTCTTGATTTTAAAATCATTTGATGATAATAATCCTAACTTTGCATCTATTATTATTCCGTTACTTATATTATTACTATTAGCAAGTGTTACGATTTTTGTCTTTATATCCTATAGAGCATATGAAAAATATATGTTTAATCTTAACGAAGAGGTCAAAAATAGTAGAAAGAGAATAAGGAAAATCCGTTTAGCATGGATGTATCAACCGCTTCAAACTAAAAAGTGGTTAGATGAAATGCACAGGAAAGGCTATGAGCTTGATCGCGTATATGCTGCCATATTTACTTTTGTTCCTTCTAAGCATGAAAAAATAGCATATGAGGTTACTTTTGAGCCTAAGCTGAAATCCGATTATTATACGCTTCACAAGGAAATCGGATGGAAGCTTAAGTATACGTCCAATATGTCCGTGCTGAATTACTCTATCTGGTCAATGCCTTATAGTGAGCAAGCACCTAAACCTTCGTTCACTTATGATATAGCAGAAAAACGACAGCAAATAAAAAAAGCATTTAAAATGAATATAACAATCACTCTATTCCTATTACTAGTTTTAGGCCAATCCTTGTATATGCAGTGGGTATTAGATATGCCTTCGTCTACATTTACTATTGTATTAAAGTACCTAATAACATTTATGACGTTTTTCTGGATTATTTTAACCACCAAAGCTATTATTGGATATAAAAAAGAGATGAACTTACTGAAGGAGTTTTAAAAAAGAATCCTAGCGATAGGGTTCTTTTCTTATTTTAGTTATAATAATTGAAACTTTCCAAATATTTAAACGTATGTATACTAGCGTGTAGAAGGGGAGGGTGTCATGCACTGGATTATGTGGGTTTTTTGGGGCTTCTTTTTAGGTATCATACTAGCTGCCTATCTTGTGGATCGTTTAGGTAGTAGAAAATATAATCTGGAGCATAAGAAAACAATGAACCAGGTAGCTGCCCAAGCCAACTCAGATAGAGAAGTAGAGAGGTATAACAATCAGTCATTTTAAAAGAATAAAAAGATAAGAAATTTGATTTTATGTAAACGAGAACTAAACCGGTTAATAAAGTAAAAGTTTAGGAGAAAATATGAAAACAATAAATACTAAACTAGAAGAAATAGACGCTTTAATAAATGGAGTGATAGAAGAAAAAGGAGTTGGAATTAGTGTCTCTATTGTTAAAAATGGGAAACTAATTTTTGCTAAAGGGTATGGATACGCTCAGCTGGAACCTACCCCTAAATTAATTGATGAAAATACGTATATGAGTATTCAGAGTGTAACTAAAAATTTTGTTGCAGTATGTATGATGAAATTAGTCGAAGAGGACTTGATTCAACTAGACAAGCCTATCGTACATTATCTGCCCTACTTTCGGACAAAAGAGAAAGACTCGAGTGATCATATCACAGTAAAGCAAGTATTAAGTCACACTTCTGGTTTTCCAGCTGATTTAGGGATAGCCAATTTGGTTGCGCCAAATGTAAGGGAGATTTATTCAGATACACCAACTGAATGGAGTGAGGCTTTAGCCCATTATCGGTTAAAAGAAGAAGAGGTAACTAGTATCCATAGTAGAGAGGATATCACTAGATGGTTTCGCAAGGTTGAGTTAGATTACCCTCCTGGACATACTTGGAACTATTGTACGGATGCTTATGTTATTTTAGGAGATTTGATAGAGAAGGTTACAGGTGAAAGCTGGGAATCCTTCCTTCAAAATCGGTTTATTACACCATTACAAATGAAGAGAACTACGGCAGATGTCCGTATCATAATGGACGATGACAATTATGCTAAATATTATATGGGGCCTGATAAAATTGAAACGCCTTATCCAACGAATTCATTGGCTGCTCCGATAGGCTTCCTTTACTCTACCGCAACAGATTTGGCAGCCTATATGTTGTTTCATTTGAACAAAGATTTTAACCAGTTACTTGACGTTTCTTCAAAAAAGGAAATGCAAAGTCGAGAGAGTCGCGTTTCTCAAGATTGGGATAACGAGACGAATACATGCTTTTATGGGCTAGGGTGGTTTATAGAGGATTATAAGGGCCAAACCATTGTAGAGCATGGCGGAGGGCAAATGGCAGTTAGAGCATTAATATCATTAATACCAGAGGAAAGTATTGGCATCGCCATTCTTTTAAACTTTGATAGTAGCGTCCATCGTGATATCAGTAGCAAGATCATGGATATCATGCTAGATTTATAGATTTTATTAATCGAATTAAATCATAGTTTGAATCTTCAACGTATATGATAAGTAGAAGGGGTGTTTGTTGATGAGTAGATATTCAATAGCTGAATTTATAAAAAGTACGGAGCAGGAAGATAAGGGAGAAGGCTTTTTTGAATTAGAAACGGAACGTCTACTGGAGGTTAATCTGGAGGGGCTAGTTTGGGCAAAGGCAGGATCCATGGTTGCTTATCATGGAAAGATTAAGTTTGAGCGTGAGGGCGTTTTTGAGCAGGGGATGGGTGCAATGTTCAAAAAAGCTTTAACAGGAGAAGGCGCCTCGCTTATGAAAGCAAATGGCCATGGTAAGTTATATCTTGCCGACAGTGGAAAGAAAATCATTATCCTTCATCTACAAAATGAAGCGATCTTTGTAAATGGGAATGATTTGCTAGCTTTTGAGCCTACGATTAAGCATAATATTAAAATCATGAAAAAAGTGGCAGGAATGATGTCTGGGGGCTTGTTTAATGTAAAGTGTGAAGGAACTGGTTTAGTGGCTATTACATCTCATTACGAGCCTCTTACATTGCGTGTGACTCCAGGAAAGCCTGTTTTTACAGATCCTAATGCTACCGTGGCTTGGTCCGGTAACCTTCAGCCTGATTTCCAAACAGACGTCTCCTTTAAAACCTTCGTCGGTAGAGGTAGTGGAGAGTCGATTCAAATGAAGTTCCAAGGAGACGGCTTTGTTATTGTACAACCTTATGAAGAGGTATATTTCCAAAGGCAGAGTTAAGTGTTAGCAATATATTTCGAAAAAATTCAACATAATTAATGGCAAACAAAACGCTCAGAGTAATTCTGAGCGTTTTTTCGTGTAATTCTTATCCTTGAATGATATTCGATAATAGATTCTTAAAACGGTAAGAACTACACCAATCATGAAAACAATAGCTAGTAAGAACATCGCAGCTGGAAAAAGACCAATTGCATTCATCGTGGTTGAACTATTATTTTGTAATGTGGGAACAATAAAAAACAACCATCCGATTAATAATGCTGGAACTATTTGAGGCATTAATCCAAGGACAAATCTCCAAGCGGTTTGTTTTTTTCGTTCCTCAGACCATCTTTTACTCAGCAGAATACCTCTAATTCCTAATAACAAATAGATCATTGTAATAACTCCAAGTGATAAATCAATTATTTTAGATACTGGAGCTTTTAGTTCAGGTTTTTGCCCCTCGGTCAATTGGATAATACCTGTACTTATCTCATAAGCGTGTTCAATTGTAGGAGTAAAGCTATTTAATAGAACTGCAACTGCATAACCACTATTCGGTATTATATCTTGTTGCGCTTGATAGGTTGTTTCCACCCCGCTATGTGAAATGCGTGCTGGCTTTACATTAGGTGAGCTTAATTCCCAACCAAGACCATATTTTTCACTTCCAAGTTGTGGAGAATAAGTTTCTTCTAATAATTCTTTTGATAGTAATTGCTCTCCTTCTTCAGATTTACCCTCGTTTGTTTGCATAGAAAGCCATTTACCCATATCAGATGCTGTAGATATAATACTTCCAGCCCCCATATTCATCGCTTCTAGCTCTGACCAAGGCATTGCCTTTCCATATACGGTTACATATCCTCTAGGTAGACCAACTACTAAGTCTCCCGAATTAACATTAGCAAGTGAATCGTCCATTCCAAGCGGAGAGAATAACTTTTGTTTAAGATATTCAGAGAATTCCTGTTCACTAATTTTTTCTACTAAAAGTGCTATGATCCAGTAATTTGCGTTACTATAGTAATATTTCTCTCCTGGGTTTGCTTGAAGCCTCCAATCACTTAAACGTTCTACTCCCGCTTTTAAATTATTCGCTGGTGGAACAATAATCGGATTTGGTATACCTGATGTATGACTCAAAAGTTGACGAATCGTAACTTCCTTCCAGCGTGAATCATCAAGTGTGACCTCTGGCAAATACTTAATTACTCGATCATCGAGTTGTACTTTACCTTCCTCAACAAGCTGTAAAACAGCAAATGCAGAAAATGATTTAGATGCGGAACCAATTCTCATTAACGATTTTTCCGTTATAGGATTCCCTTCAGAATCGTGACCATATCCTTTTTCATATATTAATTGACCGTTTTTTACAACTACTATGGAAGCACCAGGTAGTCCGTGCTGCTTTAAATAGCTAGTGACAAACTTATCAATGTCTTCAGTTTTAAAGGTGTGATTAGCGTATACTTCACCTAAAAAGGGAAAGGGTAACTTAGCTAATAGGATAAATATTAAAAGAAGAACAAAGCCTAGTTTCTTCGTATCAATAGATTTTTTCAATACTTTTCCTCCTGTATTTTTCTTATTTTACAGAAATATTCCATCTATTAACTCATCATACCGTAATAGTGTTAACTGGTTATCAGGCTCGTGGCTAAAATTGTCTAAGTCTGCAGTCTTATCTAGTCTTTTGTTTAATAATACTAGAGGAGAGGAGGTGAAGGGGGAAGCATACTGATTTAAAATCTCCATATTCAGCACATCCCATTGCTTATTTATGTAAAATCTAAAAACAGGTTCCTCATCTTAAGAAAGAGGAACCTGTTTTAGGATGATATACAACGTATTACAAAGGAGTACCGCCGTTAATATGAAGTACTTGTCCAGTTACATAAGACGAATCTTCAGATGCTAAGTATACATAGCCCGAAGCCAACTCGCTTGGATGACCTGGTCGTTTCATAGGTGTTTGACTACCGAAACCATCCACCTCATCAGCAGCAAAGGAGGCAGGAATAAGCGGCGTCCATATTGGTCCTGGAGCTACAGCATTTACTCTAATTCCTTGTTCTACAAGGGAACCTGCTAGTGAACGAGTAAACGTTAAAATAGCACCCTTTGTAGCGGAATAATCAATCAAATTAGGTGCACCTTGGAATGCAGTGATAGAAGTAGTGTTAATAATCGTACTTCCTTCTTTTAAATGATCAAGCGCAGCTTTAGTCAAATGGAACATACTAAACACGTTTGTACGGAAAGTTTTCTCCATTTGTTCAGCTGTTATATCTTTCAGAGATGTTTGAGTATGCTGTTCACCAGCGTTATTAACTAGTATATCGAGCTTTCCAAATTCGCCGATTACTTTACTTATAATTTCCTGACAAACAGACTCCTCACCAATATCTCCAGGTAGTAGTAAACATTTTTTTCCTTCGTTCTCTACAATTTTTTTGGTTTCTTCCGCATCCTCATGCTCATCTAAGTAGGAGATTGCTACATCTGCACCTTCTTTAGCATAAGCTACTGCTACTGCTCGTCCAATACCACTATCTCCACCAGTGATTAAAGCAATTTTTCCGGCTAGTCTTTGAGATTTACCAGCAAGGTTTTGAGAGAAGTCAGGTCTTGGCTCCATTTCTGCTTCAATTCCTGGTTGACGTTTCTGTTCTTGTGCTGGAATTTTTTCATTTTTTCGGTTTTCCACTAGAATCATTCCCTTCTTGATTGCTAATTGTAATTTTCCATTATAATGATTAATTACCCATAGCAATAATGACCAAACATAAAAGGGAATATACGACTGGAGAAAAGGTTTAAGTAAAAGGGAAGGAAGATCATCGAAAATGCTTTGTATAAAGGATACAATTACTAGTTTCCTTACCCCTCCACAAAAATAGCAGATAGAACGGCACCAACAGCTTGTATCCAGCTACCTACTGTATTGATTTCCTGATTTTTTAAACTATTAGGTGGATATCTAACCGATAATGCTTGATAAGCAGCTCCAATTACTTGAATAACATCACCTAGATTATTTAGAGCATTCTGTATGGATTGGTTTCCTGTGAAATCAATCGTTAATGCTCCTCCTACTGCCTCGAGCAAATCTCCTTGGGAATCTAACACCGAGCTAACTTTTTCGTTTTCTATAAACTCTGCTTGTAAGGATACCAAGTTTCCAATCGCCTCCAGCTGGCTGCCTACAACGAATAAATAATCCTGATTTTGAGGGATTAGACTACTTCCAATAGCCTGTAATGCCAAACCAATGACATTTAAATCGTTTAGTATCTCATCTGATAAAACGGATGAAGGAGTGCTTCCTATAGCAGATAAAACAGTTCCTATTGCTTCAATCCAAGCACTTATTTGTGATTCAGTCCACATTTTCAATCATTCCAATAACAGTTGATTCGACCCTTTATTAGTATATGTCAGCATCTTTGAGGGAGTTAGACAGTTATTATTATGGAAAACAGACCTTGTGCTAAGGAACTACAAATATAGGAAAATAGGAAGATTTTAACTACTATTATATAATTCTTTTCAAAAATAATATAAAATACACACAAAGTACACATAAGGCCTTTATAGTGAGCCTTAGGGGTGATGACTAAGATTGAGGGAGAAATGGGTGTCTTAAACTATGAAACTAAAGGTATTGTTGATTGAGGATGACATGTTGATGAGGGAATTTATAACAGACTATTTCAAAAGGGATAATTGGGAAATTTATGAAGCAGATGACGGAAAAGCAGGGATTGAATGTTTAAATCAAACAAACTTTGACTTAGTTATTTTAGATATCATGTTGCCTAAAATGGATGGATGGTCTGTATGCAAGTACATTCGTGAAAAATCGGAGGTACCTATCATAATTATTACCGCAAAATCAGAAGACGATGATCAAATCTTGGGATTTGAGCTAGGTGCAGATGAGTATGTTACTAAGCCTCTAAGTCCAAGGGTATTGGTAGCCCGTGCCAATGCATTGATAAAAAGAAGGGAAGGTATTGTCGTACAGGATGGAGAGACGGAGATTTACGGGAATATACGTATTAATCGATCGGCACATACCGTTTCGGTTGCTCACGAAAAGATACTTCTCTCACCAAAAGAGTATGATTTGTTCATCTTTCTTATCAAGCATTATGGCAAGGTATTACACCGAGAATATATTTTAAACGCTGTATGGGGGTATGACTATATGGGAGATTTACGCACCGTAGATACACATATAAAAAAGTTAAGAGCGAAGCTTGGAGTAGAAGGGAAATATATTTATACCGTTATACGATCTGGCTATAAATTTGAAGTGGAATCATGAGAAGAAATAGTGTGGTTTTTAAACTGTTTATTGTAACGACTACTCTTATTTTAATTGTTTTTTCTTTTATCATGCTAGCTGAAGTGTTCTTTTTCGAAAAGTTCTACCATTCGTCAAAGGTACAAACATTAGAAGAGAATATGATTTATTTAAAAGATCAAATCAATAAAGAGGAACTAAATGAACAACAAATAAACGAGCAAATTGCTTCCTTAATGAATCAAAAAGATGCAACAATTTCTATACTAAATGAATACTTTAACCACATCCCAATAGAACCATATTGTATCGAGCTAAACGTTGACCAAACCTTGATCTCTATTCGAATTCCCAATGAGGGGATGGAGGTGGGATCACTTCCACAAGAACTCGAGATTGGCAATACATTAGTTATAGATGGAATTTTCATAGATGAAAAAAATAAAATTTTACAGCCAGTTGAGATTAACCCTCCTCAATTTAGGGACGTCCAAATGGGACTGTCAAGAGTGCATGGAAAGGTAACTGATTTTCTACTACCAGAACAAAGGTCATACAACCCTCTCTATCAAGACACTCTCATCGATGAAGTCTTAAATGATTGGATACCTAATTCTCGAGAATTATCACTTTTGAAAGATGGATCTGTCGTACAAAGACAATGGCAGGACAAATGGAGTGGAGTAAATTACATTGTCTTAACATCCGCACTAGAGGATCAGGACAGGTATTTAATGGTTATGGCTTCTTTACAGCCTGTTGGAGAGGCCGTCGAGGTACTTCAACAATACTTTATCTTAATAGCTCCTATTGTTATTGCTCTGGTTATTATCCTGTCTATGATTTACTCTAGGATTGTTTCAAGACCGATAAGAATGTTAAGCCGTTCTGCAACGCGCTTAGCTAAACTCGACTTTTCTGAGCAAATAGAAATCCGTTCCAAGGATGAATTTGGTGGGCTTGCGCGAGACATGAATTCCTTATCGAATAATTTACAAGCAGCTTTAAATGATTTAACACTTGCAAATGGGAAACTACAAGGGGAAATAAAAGAGAAACAGCAGGCTGAGAAACTTCGCAAACAGTTAATTGCAAACCTCTCTCATGAGCTGAAAACCCCTCTTGGAATTATAAAAGGCTTCGCTGAAGGCTTGCAGGATAATATAGCTAAAGAAAAAAGCGAACGGTATCTATCTCTGATCGTTAGTGAAACAGATCGGATGAATGCCTTAATTTTAGATATGCTAGAGCTTTCGAAATATGAGGCAAAGGCTATCCGCTTACAGATGGAAAACTTCTCTTTAACCGATTTAATAGAGAATGTAGCTGAATCTTTTTCTCAGCAGTTGGAGAGCAAGCGATTATTACTCAGCTATGACTTTGAAGCTGATCAAATATTAGTTAAAGCAGATTACAGAAGAATTGAACAGGTTATCTTGAATCTTTTGAGCAATGCAATTCGGCATGCTTCCGAGAATACTATAATAACCGTTAGTATTACTCGAACAGAGGTGAATAAAGTGACAGTAATAATAGAAAATGTTGGCTCATTCATCGCGGAGGAAGAGCTAAGCAATATTTGGGAACAATTCTACCGTATTGAAAACTCACGAAACCGCAAATCCGGTGGTACCGGTTTGGGGCTAGCCATAGTGAAACATATACTCGAGCTTCATCAAAGTGAATATCGAGGGATGAATACAAATCAAGGAGTAGCATTTTCTTTTACATTAAATGAGGATAGGGGAGAACAAGATGAATAAATCTATTTACATTATAGCTATAACGGTACTTTTCTTTACCAGCGGCTGTGGAACACAAATAAATTCTACTACATCTGACAAGTCGGAAGATAGTCAAAATGAATCAACAGCAGCAAAAGGAACATCGGATAACGAAAATGAAACTAAAACTGAAGACAATCAACTGAAACAAGTGACGGACGAGGAGATTTTAATTGTTATTGACCAAACAGCTAAACCAATTGAAGGGAATAGCTTTGACTTTGTCATAAAAGAAGTACCAGAGGGATTCTCCTTAACAGAAATGCAGTGGATTTCAAATAAAAGTCAAGTTATTAATACTGTTCAAGAAGCCATTGAACATGGAGCTAGCGGAGAAGAAGGGTTCTATATTAGTGGAAACGGCGAGTATTCCGGGTTCTTCTATTCTGATGCTATGAAAGGCGAGGAAGGTCAGGTTAAATTTATTTTCAAGGATGACCAGGGAAATGAGTTAACTTGGGAAAAAACTCTAACTTTATATTAATATCTGTATCTGATTATCTTTTTTTCTAAATCCACCTTTTGTAATTAATAAAGCTCATCTTTAATATTTTATGGTAAAATATACTAATAAATATAAAATATTCAATGAATGGAGTATTTATTAATGAAAATATCTAGAATCATTGCGGGCCATATAACTTGTTTGGTACTACTAGTTGGAATATATGATACAGCTTCAGCCGAGCCGACATGGGAAGCTAAATGTTCTTCATATGGAGATATTAAGCAAAATCAAAATCCATCATATCAACATATGAATTGCCTACTTACAAATTCAGCTTTAGATGCTAATATTCCTCCGGAGGTTGTGAAAGCTGTGGCGTCCAAAGAAAATGGTGGATGGAAACAATTTAATGAAAATGGACAACCAATCGTTTCAACGGACCAAGGGATAGGTATTATGCAGATAACTAATCAGGCAGCTTATGACCAAGAACGATTAAAATACCATGTCACCTACAATATTCAGGCTGGTGTGGAAATCCTTAAGAGTATGTATCAACGTAATGATCTACCGAAAATAAAAGGAGCAGGACCAGAAATTATCGAGAGCTGGTATTTTCCAGTCATGGCTTATAACGGTATAAAACCAGCTAATAGCCCTGTTTATAAATCCAATGGTTTAAATAATACCGAGGCATATCAGGAGAAGGTCTTTTCTTTTATCGAAAAGGACAGTTACTTGAACAATTCTAAATTAGGAAAGCTAGACTTCCGTTCAGAGGACTTTGAATATGATACTAGCAGCACCGAAAACATAGTTTTTAAGAAGAAAGAGTACACATTTACGAGTCCTATGCATGCTTCCTCGTATCATTTCCAAAAAGGAGACAAGGTTAGTGTAGCTCAAGACAATGTAAGGCTAAGATCGCAACCCAGCACTTCATCTGCTTCAACTACTTTAGGTAAGAATACGACCTTAATTATTGAAGGAACATTTTTATATGACCAGTCACTAACGAGCATAAATCAATTTGTATGGTATCCAGTTAGAACAGAAGACAAAAAACATGTTGGTTTTATATCCTCTGCTTACATTAACAAAAAAACGAATACTCAACCTGTTAAAAAGGTAATGTGGGGGAAAACTGAACTTAAACTAGGACAAATAGGTAAAGTTACTATCCTATCGAATACAAACCTAGTAAAAATGGATAGCAACGGTTCATTGACGACTGTCCGTACGCTTAAAAAAGGCGAAGAATACCGCGTATATAATTACAAGAGCAACAATGGCGGATTATATGGCGTAGGCGGGGGGAGCTACATCCAGAAGTCCTCCAATATAAAATACGAAACGCCATCTAAAAGCAAGCTAGCGTTACTGGGACAATAAAAAGTATTCATTTTAAACCATTCTACGACTTGAAGTAGAATGGTTCTTTTTTGTTTAATTGGAAATCCAAGGTTGCAATAATGTAATGTGAACGTCATCTAAAGCGAAGGCTCTTTGTAAAAATCTCCCCTATAATAGGGTTATAGCAAGGAAGATTAAAAAACAAAGGGGCTAAAAAAAATGAAAAAATTACTAATTATATTTCTTACTACCGTTATAGCAACAACCGTATTAACAGGGTGCAATCTTTTGGCAAAAGCTAATGGGGTCATTCTGTATGGCGAACAACAAGATATTATAGATTCTGTAGAGCGTGATAAAAAAGAAATAATCGAAGAAGAACAGTTCACTATTAAAATGATAGAGCAAGGTCAACAAAAGGTAATGGTTCTAACGGAAGAAACAGCAAAAGAACTTGTAAGCAAACAATTAATCCGAGAAATAACTAACCAAGAAAAAGGAAAAACAAAAGTAGCTAAGTCTCTTTCGAAAGTTTCAGAAGGTGAGGGATTACTTTTCGCAAAGCAAAAGGTGGAAAAACTGGATGCTATGGAAAACGTAAAATATGAAGGTAATTTAATCATTGGTGAAGGTAGAGCATACACAGATATGTTCCTAATCGTCACTAATGCAGATTATGATGCAATAGAAGGTACGGAAAAAACGATGGCTGTACTTAAATATGATAAAGATCCGAGTGCTGATGGATTGAAATATGATGTAGAAAAAACTCAGCTAGTTAGAATAGAAAACTAATACAGTAAGGACTGTCTATTATAGGCAGTCCTATTTTATTTTCTAAGATTTTGAGAATCTACGCTTATTGTAATTACTTTGAGATAGTTAATAACAAAAATTAAAAAAAATTTTATTGTCTAGTTGATATTGTGAAAAAGTAATAATATGATTCTTATATTGATTAAATTGAAAAAAGATTATATCTTAATGTTCTTGCTATGTATTAGAGAGAAGGTTCAGCATGAAGAAGTATAAAGGTGAATTATTAATGATTATTACCGCTGTTATGTGGGGGAGCGGATTTGTTGGAATGTCAGTAGGCTTAGAACATTGGAGTGTAATGCAATTAATGGCGCTTCGTTTTACATTAGCAACAGTTCTATTAGCCATTATTTTCTCTAAAAAACTAAAACTAATTTCTAAAAGTGTTTTCTGGAAAGGCTCTATATTAGGTGCTATTCTATTTATTGCGTTTTCATTACAAACACTAGGGCTTGAGTATACAACTCCCTCAAAAAATGCCTTTTTAACAGCTATTAATGTGATCATTGTACCTATTATTGCTTACATCATTTATAAACGTCGATATGACCACTTTGAGATTTTGGCAGCTATCATCGCGATTGTAGGTATTGGATTTTTATCTCTACAAGATTCATTTACAATTAATGTCGGAGATATGTTATCAATTCTGTGTGCATTCGCGTTTGCATTTGATATTTTTTATACGAATATCTTCGTAAAAAAAGAAGATGCACTAGCATTAACAATTGTCCAATTCTTCGTAGCTTCGATTTTTAGTTGGATTGGTGTTCTTATACTTGGAGAAATTCCTACTTCAGCAAGTGTGGAGGGCGTTTTAACAATAATATATCTAGCTGTTTTTTGTACTTTAATTGCTTATGTATGTCAAAATATTGGAATGCAGTATGCAGATCCAACAAAATCTGCGTTAATTCTGTCGACAGAGTCCTTATTTGGAACATTTTTCTCGGTATTATTATTAGGTGAAATTTTAACAGGGAGAATGATTTTTGGAAGCTGCCTGATATTTACCGCTATTATTATCGCGGAAGTGAAACCATCCTTTAAAAAGTCTATAATAAACGCTTAACAACGAAACTGGGCTTACATATTATCTGGAGTCTGGTTTTTTGTTTCTATGGTGTAAAAGCCTAATTATAAACAAGTCTGATTTTTACCCAAAAGATCTACAATTTTTTGATAAAGGAAGTAATCAAGTCGTTGAAATGCTTAATTTCATCACTCATTTCAACCCAACACGTTCAAAGAGTAACGTTTTATATATTTTAGTATATTAATTGAACAGGGAATACGTAATCGAAAAAAATAGTTTGAACAGAAGGCATGAGGTGTTCTGTGCGAAATCGGCTTTTTAAGTAACAATTCCGATGTGAGTAAGCTAGATACCCTCGCTAAGAGTCAGGCAGCAGGAAGGGCTGTTGCTGAGCGAATCAAGAACTATATCGAAACATTGCCGGAATAATAAATCCAAAAAAAGAAGGGGTGTCGGATTTCCGAACTCCTTCTCTTATTCTATCTGGCACCCAAGTATACGTACTCCAGTTGATTGTCCTTGCCGTAATGGAACACGACTAGACTGTTGCTGTCGTATTGAGGGTTGTACATGTAATAGCCTATCTCGGTCATTTCATCGTCTTTGTTAAAGAAACCGATGTGTTTTGATTGTTTGGCCAGTTCGACTTCGAACGGTGCGTTGTTCTCCGGTTCTTTAAGGTGTATCGCTTTGTTTATCACTTCGAACTCGACGGGGAACTCGGCTTTTAGCGTCTCGAAATCCTCAGCTGCAAGTAGATCCATGAAACGTCTAGAAGTTCTGTCGGTTTCCTGTAGGAACGAGCTGTAATCACTCATGATGTCCTTTAACTCTTGGTTCTCTTTTTGTAGTGCCTCGATTTCCTTCTTGTAGTCTGTACCTGCGCCCATATTGTCTTTCTCGTCCGAGCAACCGGCTAAAATAATCGAAACGAGTGCTACTGTCAGTAGTTTTTCCAAATATTCCATCCTCCTTTTGTGTCAACACCTGAAATTGTATATTACCATTATTAGGAAAAAGTATTTTATTTTATTGAAAACTGGCTTTTGGATTAAAAATATACAAAGAAGAATTTGACTTCCTTCTTTGGTGAATTATCATGGGAACTTTTTACAATTCTTTATGAATGAAAAACTGTTGAAATGATTAAAAATTGAAAGACTAGAGGATACGTTTGCAAATTATAGAGATAATCTTACTATATTAGTAACAAAGGTAACAGATGAAGTTCCAGTAGCTCTAATAAGCTATTTAGCAAGTGAATTCAATTGTGTACTGTAAGTATTGCTTTAATGACTAATCAATTAGTTATTTGTAGAGGAGAAGAAAGATCTGCGATTAGAATGACTTTTTAAGTGAAGTGATCGCAAATTAAACAGCAAAACTATATTTAATCATTTAAATTAACACCACTAAAAAGAGATAAAATAATATTTCTAACATAAAAAATTGAATTAATATTTGAAAAAGGAGTGTCTGGATATTATTGTCCGAAGTGACGGTAGATTCTTGTTCATGTACATATACGGGAAGGTAAGTGATTGGTTATTGCTATTACTAAAAATATTTTAGTTTACATAATATAAATTATACGAAGTTACGTTTCATTACATAAGTATACTTGAAACAGTGAGATATTTGAGAAAAACGTGTTTTTTTTTGGTTTGTTTATAAAATTTCATTAGATTTATTGGCAGCATTAAAATTTATATTTTTTCTTTTTAATATTTGTTTGCAATTCTTAGCCTTGTTTTCGATTTTAATTCCTTGTTATATATTCCTTCTTTTAATAGTTCAATTTATCTTACAATGTTCCGTTATAATTTTTCACCATCCAGATCAACAAATATTCTTTCTCTTTATATTTGTATCACAGAAAAAAATATTGCCTTCTGAAGTTTTCAACATCTTCCTCTTAAATGGAAAATGTTATATGTGTATTCCACGAGTTAATGTATTCCTTTGTCGAATATCCATGTCAGCTAGTCGGATAGTTATACTGGTAATTAGTAAGCAAACTTTTTCTATTAGAACACTATAATAAACTCATTTCGCCTATGCTCCCTCTTCGTAGACAGTAGACACCTATTGTTCTAAAGGGATTTAGTAGCAAAGTTATTCCCTATTATAAGCGTTATAGATTTACGAAATAAGCCAATACGAGCTTTTTCTAGCACCATTCTTCATCCAAAACTTCCATTAAACATAAATAGAACATTTGTTTCCATCCCGTAAAATTCATCATTTTGGATAAAAAACGCCTGCTATCTTCCAACAGATTTTTCGTTTTTATATAATAGCTTGATAAAACATACTTATAAAGTCCCTTAATAATTCCAATTACTTCTTCATCGAAATATTTGTTCATTTCCAAGTCTGATCTAACTTGTTTGAATAAAATTCAATCGCCTTTTTATAGCTTTGAATATGTTCATCATTCGACGTCTCCATTATATTTTTCAGTAAAAGTTCCATTGCTTGCTGATGGCTCTCTAAGTTGTAAAGAGTCATGGCTAAAAAAACTTGCATCGCTCTATTAGTTGGAAATTGTTTTAGCCCCTGCTCCAAGGTTTTTTGGGACTTATCATACTCTCCCAGAGTTCTATAGGTGCTTCCAAGGCCTATAAATGCCCCTTCCTGGTCTTTTTCAGGTAAACCTAGGCTAATTGCTGTCTCATAAAACGGAACGGCCTGTGACTCGTCTCCTAGTGTGTCAAAGCTCCAGGCACATTGGTAGTTAATATAAGCATCTTGAGGAAATTCTTTGACCAATTGAAGAAAAATACGGTTCGATTCTAATAATTGGCCCTCTTTTCTTAAATGTAATGCTTGTTCTATCATTTTTTCCATCGTAACTCACCTTCCACTTTTAAAGGTACTAACCTTTATATAAAGAATACAATAGCTTGGCAATTTCAGACAATAGGTTACTTGCTACTTGCTACTTGCTCAGTCTCTAGCTACTAGCTATCTAGAGAATCTGCTCTTATACGTTACTAATGCTGCTCCGTTAAAAGCCTTTTTAAATCGTACTGTTCTTTATCCATAAATCTATAAAAATGTACGCATCTTTCCTATACTGTATTAAAATTATTATGTTACGTTTAATGTGGATGTACATACTTATACTACCTAAAGATAGAAAGGGCGATCTTATATGAGAACAAGTGAGATTGCTAAAAAAGCGCAAATTCATCCAAATACCGTTCGTCTTTACGAGGAGTGGAAGTTTATCTCTCCCGTTCCTAGAAAAGAAAATGGCTACCGGGAATATAGTGAGGTTCATTTACAACAACTATATATTGCTCGGCTTGCCTTTAAACAAGAGTTTATCCAAAATAATTTACGTAAGAAGGCTACCGAAATTGTTTTACTTAGCGGAAAGGAATTGTTTCATAAAAGTTTGCTGTCTGCCAAAGCCTATCTAAGCTTCTTATATTCGGAATACGACTATATGACGAAGGCTATTCAGTCGGTGGATAAATTGCTTCATGAGGAAACAACAAATTTGCCTATTTTCACACATAAAGAGGCTTGCAAACAACTGCAATTAACAGAGGAAACGGTTCGAAACTGGGAGCGGAACGGTTTATTTGCAGTTTCTCGAAATGCACAAAATCGTCGTCAGTATGCGGCTTCAGATATGCAAAAGCTGTTGATCATTCGTACATTACGTAGCGCCCATTTCTCTATCGCAAGTATCCTTCACCTTTTTGAAGAAATTGAATCGGTAAACCATGTAACGAATATTCAATCCCTTTTGAGCTCTGCTAAATTTAAAGATGAATTTTACCATGTAACCGATGAACTGGAGGTAAACCTAAAAAAAGCAATGAATAACGTTAAGTTAATCATTGCGATTTTAGAAAAGCTACAATAATGGAGATTTGTTGTTTGCATCGATGAACATTGTTAATTGGTGCATTGCTCTAGTAGTGGCTATATAAAGTAAGCCTTGGTCATATAACGTATGGTAGTTAAACTTATCTACAAAGGGCACCAGAACTGCATCAAATTCTAAGCCCTTTGCGTACTGGATGGTTGTGACAAGAAGGCCAGCTTCAAATTTTTCTGTTTGTCCGTCTAAAATATGAAATGGAACGGTTAAGCTGCTTGTTAGCCTATTTAAATCGTTTTCTGTCTTGCAAATAATAGCTGTCGTCTTATATTCATTTTGAATCATTTGATGAATTATCTCTATCATCTCATCAAAAGTTTCATAAATGATTTCTCCTGGTTCTTCCCCATGGCGAGCAATTGGATGAATATCACCGGTTCGCATAAATTTCTTTGCGTACATGGCTATTTCATATGAGGATCGATAAGTTGTCGTCAATTCCACGTATTCTATATTAGAGAATATTTTCTCAAAGGATTCCTTTGAAATAGTTTCATATGGCAGTAATGCTTGGCTGAAGTCACCTATTATAGTCCGCTTACAGTTAAACACTTTCGATAGAACCGCATATTGAATTGGCGTATAATCTTGCATTTCATCAAGCACAAAATGCTGTACCAACTCGAAGGTTTTAATGCCTTTAAAATATAACTGAACGTATAGATACGGATATACGTCATTGAATTCAAACGTCTTTTTTGAGTACTTAAATGAATCTTCTCCCAGTTCCTCTATAAAATGACGATAGATATCTAATGGAGTCGTGTATAGCAATCGTTTTTTTAATCTCTTCACAATCTCATTCTTACTTGGGTATGTCCCTTCCCCGTTCCGTTTAGCTTTTAATACCTGAAGAATATCATCAGCTAGCAGCTCTAAACGAGTAGCAACTGGTTCTTTTCGATACTGAAAGAAACGTCTTTTTAAATAATCAGCTGTAAATTCTGTATCTGCAATCGATATGGATTCTTTCTTTAATAACTTTGTATCTAAGTCGCTTAAGAATGTGTTTAGTTGTTCCACAAATGAATAATTAGACTTTATTTTCGCACGTGTAGCTAGCTCTCCAGAAGGGTCCATTATAATTGCTCGCGTTTCCTGCTCATAGGATGTGAACGCTACAGCCGGCGGCAATAAGCTTTCCGTCAGATCATCAATAGTAAAGGAACGAATAGGCTGCTCCCCTAGTTCCGGTAGTACAGAAGAGATATAGTCTCCAAATACTTTGTTTGGGGACAGTATGAAAATTCGATCTGCACGTAAAGTATCTCTATATTTATAAAGGTAATAAGCTATACGGTGTAATGCAACCGCTGTTTTCCCTGACCCAGCAACCCCTTGTATAATGACGTTATAGGCAGACTCATTACGTACGATTTTGTTTTGCTCCCGTTGAATCGACGTCACAATCGTTTTCATCTTTTCACTTGCATGTTGATTGAGTGTTTGTTGTAGAACCTCATCTTGAATCGTCAATGAGCTTTCTACGACATATTTAATTTGTGAGTTTTCGATTTTGATTTGACGTTTGCCTATGAGTTCTCCTTCAAAACATTTTCCCATGGCTTCGTAGTAAGCTTTTCCTAGCTCAAATTCATAATACATATTACAAATAGGGGCACGCCAGTCATAGATAAGCGAAGTACCTTCTTCATCTCTAAAACCAAATCGCCCAATGTAAAAGGTTTCCGCATCGTCCTGTTCTTCACCATTATAGACAAAATCAAATCGACCGAAATAAGGTGACTCAATCAGCTTTTTTATTTGTTCTCTTTCTAATACTTGTGCAAGCCCTTGTTTATCAATCATATTTAGCGTCTGTTGATAATCATACACTTCAAATTTATCGAGCTCATTTTTATACTCAATCGTATATTTTTGTAATTCTTTATAGTTTTGATCCTGATTATTTATATCTTCAGATAGACGTTGATAAGCTTCTTCAAGGTCAGCTTCAATCTTTTCAAAATATGTTATCTCTTTTTTATCCATCATTGTTTGCCCTCCCTTTAAACACCAAAGCCAATTCTAACAATTATTATTTCGCTGGGGTTATAATGGAGGGTTTGACACAAGAAAAGCGCAAGCGCCAGGTTCAGAATTTTATAATTTAAACCATAAAAAAAGACGGGCAGCGAACTACCCATCTCGGTTGTTTAAGCGACTGGTACTACTTTTGTTTCTTCTAAATCAACTTGTAAGCCTTCTTTTTTATTTTTCTTCGCCTTCATAAAGAAGAGTATCGTAATAATGATTGTAAAGATTAATGCACCAATATGTGCTGTTCCGTAAGCTAATCCAAACCCGAGCTTTGCGTCATTTAATATATAGACTGCTATCATGTCGGTAATAAACAGTGCAGGAATTAAGCTGACATAGTAATTCTTCCCTTTTACCATTAGATACATCGTAGCAATCCATAAAGCTAGTGCAGAAGTTCCTTGGTTCGCAAAAGAAAAATATCTCCATAAAATATTAAAATCTATTTTCGTTAATAGGAATGAAATCGCAAACAATGGTATCGCGATTGCTAGACGTTTGGATACTTTTGCTTGATTGATATTTAAATAATCAGCAATAATCGAACGAGCTGCACGGAATGCTGTATCCCCAGATGTAATCGGTAGTACAATTACACCTAATACAGCGATTGTTCCACCAATTGCTCCTAGTAAGGTCATAGATACCTCTTTAACTACTAAAGAAGCGGTACCCTCGTTTATTAATCCTTGTAATCCTTGCCCATCGAACATGCTCATTGCAGCAGCAGCCCAGATCATTGCGATAACTGCTTCGGTAATCATCATTCCGTAAAAAATGTATCGTCCCTGACTCTCATTTTGAGTAGTCCTAGAAATAATCGGGGATTGTGTTGCGTGAAAGCCAGATAAAGCTCCACAAGTAATCGTTAAGAATAGGATTGGGAATATAGGCAGCCCTGCTGGGTGCATATTCGTTAAAGTCAATTCAGGAATTGTATAATCAGAGAACATTAATGCTCCGCCAACTCCAAGTGTCCCGATTAATAAAACTGCTCCGAAGATTGGATAAAAGCGACCAATGATTTTGTCAATTGGTAAAATGGTAGATAAGAAATAATAAATAAAGATAGCTGCAATAATATAACCTAGTGCTATTCTATTATCCAGGAGTGCGCTAAATAAAGAAGCTGGTGTAGTAACAAACACAGTACCAACTAGTAATAGCAATAATAGTGCAAAAACATTTACTAAGTGTTTGGAAAACTTTCCTAGGAATTTCCCTGCAAGTTCGGGAATATGTGCTCCACGGTTCCGAATAGAAATCATGCCTGTTAAATAATCATGTACTGCTCCAGCAAAAATAGCTCCCACGACAATCCAGATAAAGGCGACAGGTCCATATAAAGCTCCCATAATTGGTCCGAAGATTGGTCCAGTTCCGGCTATGTTTAGTAATTGTATCAAAGCGTTTTTATTCTTGCTCATAGGTACATAATCTACCCCGTCTTGATTAGCATAGGCGGGTGTCATTCTGTCTTCTTTGGGACCAAATATCTTTTCAATAAACTTCCCGTACGTAAAATAAGCAATCACAAGAATTACAATTGAAATTAAAAATGTAAACATGTTTTTCCCCCTCTATATTTATTTTTTAATTTTAAATTTAAAACCCTATATTTCTCAGTCGTAACATTTTTGAAAACCCTGTTATTATGTAACCGTTTTCTTGTATTTATATTTATCTTCTGAACTAGTTATTCCTTTTTATATAATTATAATTTCTTATTATCTAACCCGTGAGGAACTCAAGATGGGACCGCAATTTATTAATTATATTGCACACACAATCTTAGAATAAAATTAATACACTTTAGTGATAGTCACTTTCTTAGCTATGTATGTAATCATATAATTAAAAAGACAGCGTTTCCATTTCAGAGCACAACTTAATATTTAATGTATTAATGACCGTCTATATTAGGATCACGTTGATCTCTATGACGTCTATGAAAAAATCTCCATAAGTAATAGATGATCCAGGCAACAAAAATTATCACTTGTGGAATGTAAGCGTAATAAGGATTAATAATTAATAAGGCTATACTACATGCGACAACTGTCGGCAATATAATATAAAACCACATCCTAACTTCCTTGTTTTTAAAACTCAAATCAAATCGCTCGCTCATCTACTCCCCACCATTTCTCAGTATGTATGCTAAGACAATAAGAAATTCATAATCTAAAGACGTATAGTTTCTCTCTCACCAGTTAATAATTCCTCTTCAGATGAATAATGCATTTTTTTCTTATTACTTGGAACTACTATTGTCCCACCTATTAAATCGTGTATAGCTCGCTTGTCTTTGCGAAATATAATCATAAAAAAGCTTACAATGTTAGTTATACCAAAACTTACAACCCCCAATAAGTATCTGCCGACTAGTTCTCTTAATAGCATATTTTGGAAGGTTACCAGTTCACCATCTACACGAACTATTTTAATGTTGAACATTTTCTTGCTAGTGGTATAGCCGATCCAAACGACTGGGAGAATCGTTAAATATAATGCAAAGATCGCGTCCCAATATTTGCTGTCTATAAAAGTTCTATCAAAATCACCTTTGACAATGTATGAAACGATAATAGTCAGTAATAAAAAGAGTAAGCTATCCACTAAAAATGCTATAATTCTTCTGGGAGCACTTGCTAGGTTAAATAATATTCTTTCCATTTTCACTCTCCTTCTCTTTAAGCAATCTTTCATTTAACTCTTTATTCAGACAAATACAATATTAATTATACTATGTAAATCTAAATAAACTATTATTTTGTCAGAAAATATAGGGTTTTCCATATTTATTACTCATTTGTAGGAGTGTATACTTTGAAGCCATTTATTCATTTTCGCATCACGTATTTGGCACTTACTTTTCTCATGATCGTGTTAGGACTAGCTTCTAGAAGATATGATTACTTGCTTATAGAAGTGGTAGCCGATAATGCTGGTGACACACTTTGGGCAGCCATGGTGTACTTCGGGGCACGATTTATTTTCGTTAATAAACTGCCTCAAACTTCATTCTACACCAGTTTATTCTTTTGTTTTGGAATTGAGTTTAGTCAGTTATATCAAGGTGAGTGGATTAATAGTATTCGAGGAAATACACTTGGGGCTTTAATACTTGGAAGAGGATTTTTAATCGAAGATCTATGGAGATATACATTAGGTGTAGTTGTAGCATATTTGTTTGATGCTTTATGGAACAAGTTCCTTAAACAAACCACCTCCTAATTAAATACACTTCTTAAAATTGAAATATACTGATATGATAATCATCCTCAGGAAAATCGCCTAAATAATCAAGGTCACAGCTCATATAAAATGACTTAAGCTTGTTATTTCCGGCCCAACAGTCTAAATACATATCTTTTTTGTGTTCCTGAGAAATAGCACGGCAAAAATTAATAATGGAGGCACCGAGGTTTTTACCTTGGTATTCAGGTATAATAGCAATTCTTCCAACATATAGACTGTTTGGGTTAATATGAAGGCTATTTAGTCGATGGATAGGCTTTATCATAAAAGTTCCCAATATCTCATTATCTAGCTCCATCTTAAAGACTAAGCCTTTATTTATTTCCTCTTCCACGATTGATGATGGCCATGGATAAGACCATTGCTCAATTCCTTTCCTTAATAGCTTCAGTGTCGTTTTGTCTAGGATATTTACAATGGAAACGAGATCACTTCTTTCAGCCAGCTTAATATTCATCTCACCACTCCCTTTAAATTGATACTAGCATATAATATTGGTATACTCGTGTTAAGAAATGTATAAAATAAGAAAAGCGCAATCGCCTATTCCTGCCCCGACAGGCAAATGGAGAAAAGCGAGGAGGCAGCTTTTCAGCCAAGAGTTTTTAACCATTTGACCCCGAGGGGCAAGGCGATGGAGCTAGACATCGATTTTATCGGTCCATATGTTTAGAATTTCCTAAACAATAAAAACCGCTTAGATGTTGGTAGCATCCGAGCGGCAAAATAGACTAGTTCCCTTCAATGGGGATTGGCTCTTAAGGCAAAGTAACCCATCCGAGCGCTAACTCACAGGTGGGTTACTTTTTTTGTGTCATTGAAAGTGCCAAAGTAATTAAAGCAATAATTAGCGAACCGAAGCTAATCATAATTACAAGGGATTCAAATACAGTCAAAAAGGCAGCACCTCCCTCCTGTCTCGCTTTGCCGTGACATAAGGGATCATTGTGCCAACCACCCATGAGATTACTAATCTATTTAATATCTATTATATCTCATAACTCTTCCATATATAAACTTTAATCCTTTCCTAATGTAGAGCTTCTTCTTTCTAATAATACGACGTCTCTCCAGATACCGTTAAGCTTACCCATTTGTTTTCGCGTACCGACTGTTTCAAACCCATATTTTTTATGTAAGTGAATACTTCCTTCATTTTCTGGGAAGATCATGGATTGAATTGTCCAAAATCCTTGTTCTTCACTTTCTTCAATCAGATACTTTAATAGCTTTCCGCCAATCCCCATGCCTGTCGCTGAACCAGATATATAAATGCTTACTTCAGCAACTCCAGAAAAGGCCTCTCGACTTGAAATTGGGCTAAGGGCAACCCAACCAACGACTTGATCCTCCAACACCGCTACATGTCTGCAATTGGCTGTATGGCTAGCATCCCATTCCTCCCATGTAGGAGCCTCCGTTTGAAACGTTGCGTTTCCGGTTTGGATACCCTCTATAAAAATGGCGCGCACCTTTTCCCAATCGTTCTCCATGAGTTTTCTGATAGTAATCTCTTTATGAATCATGCCTTATCCCTTCATTTCTCCATGTTTTCTCATATTATACGACAAGTAATTATGAGTTTATATATAAATATAATAAAAAAACACTTCTTATAAAGGATAGATCCCTTGTAAGAAGTGCTTTTTTAGTTAATACGCTATTACACTAAATGAGATGGCAAATAATGCACATAGGACTAATAAGATACTCATAATAAATGAGAATAATGGCGGCATTCTTTTGATAAAGGAATAGATGCTAATAGCTAAAAAGGCAATAGCTAGAATACCAAAAGAAATACCTTTATAATTTGCCACAAACTCCACAGTTAAAGGAACTAAAGAGCCTTCACTAGACGGTAAGATACCGAAGGCTTGTAAAAGTGTTTCTTTACTTAGCAACACATTGTTGTGTGGTGGCTCCTGCTGGCTCATAGCACCTGTTGCTGCAAAGATCAATAATACGATAACAGATTCTAACCTAGTCCAAGGTCTTGGATCCATATTTTCTTTTACACGTAGCTTTCTTTTCATCAAGAATCCATTAATGAATGCATAGCCTATCAAGGGAAGGATAAGTAAATGTTTGATCAGAAGACTTTGACCATAAGGCTGCATCCATGAATTCGGATATTCCGTGATAGTCATCGAGTATGACATTAACGTTAGACCAGTCACAAAGATAATTGCAAAGCAAAAAACAGCCATTGTATGGAACCAGCTTAAAAAGGCTATCCAATTCTCTTTGTTAATAGAAAACCAAGCTACCATTGTTAATACGCCTATCCAAACAGTCACAGTCCCAAAATGGATAAAATGCGTGATAAAGCCTTGTATACCATAAACAGCGTGTGAGTGAGTAGTCCAGCTCATTGCTGCGACCATCGCAAGCAGTAATCCAATCCCCAAAATAGGATAGGCAGGTGAATTTCTATCGTCAAATAAACAAATAAAGACTACTAGAAAAATGGTGATCACAATCGTTACGATCCAAGCCTTACCTATTTCAAATGTCAATAATACTGATTCTAATACATAGAGAAAACTGTATTCCTCCAGCAAATAAATCATGATATTGAATACTGGCATAAAGGAAAATACTGCTACACCAGCAACTGCTATTAACTTTGCCTTTTTAGAAACTACAATTGTTGGCTTTAGATCTTCTGGGATGAGTGAAAATATAAAGCTCCCCATTAACAATGCAAAGCAGGCATATAGAAAGGCTTCGCTAATGGTTGATAAAAGCATCATCATTTTTTATTTCGCCCATTTATCACCCAGAAACTAGCAGCTAAAACAATTACTAAACCGATAATCATCCATGTAAAGAAACCGTTGGAGGATGAGTCACTTTCCACCTCGTTTGTCTCTACGATAGGAGCAGCCTCTTCAAAATCAGTCTTAGCTTCTTCAGTTACCTCCGCTGGATTTTCAACAACAGGAAGATTTACGGTAAATGATAGGTCTCCTTGAATCGGATGTCCATCAGCACCTATGATATTCCATGTTAGTGTATACTCTCCATTATCCATACCTTCTACTGTTCCAGTCATTAGATCATCGACCACAACAATGTCTTTTACCGGAATCTCTTTATTATTTGTTCCTTTTATCTTAAAAGAACTAGTTTGTTCTATCTTAGTTAAAAAAGTAAGTGTTATTTCTTCTATTGGATCTGTGATTGTACTTCCATCCGAAGGATTTGAGCTTTCTAAACCTGTATGAGCAAAAGCTTTCCCTCCAAATAGAAATAAACAGATCGCAATTAAGCTTAATATTTTTTTCATAAGTTTGACCTCCAAAGTAGTATGTATGCTTAAATAAATATAGTGCTCTCTATTACTTATACCACATTCTATAGAATTACGATAAAGATTGAATTTTACAATCAATTTCTCTAATATGGAAGATGTAAACTATTATAAAGGGAGAGATTCATATGGCTAAATCACATGCCAAGAAAAAAAGACTTCATCAGCTAAGAACAACTGGAAAAGATGTATCATCGATGAGAAATGACATTGAATTCAGCACGCATGTTAGAAAAACTAAAACTAAAAAGGAAAAATTGCATCACCTTCATAACAAACATAAAAAGCATTTCCAACAAGGTTTATACCCCGATGGAAATGCTTTTTATTATGTTCATGCAGTTGGTATCTGAAACGATAGCTTTCTTTTTTGAATTTGCAATAGAAAAATAGTTGTTAACCCTATACTAAATACACCGAATATGACCATCATGTACGGAAGACCAATTAAATCTAACATGGCACCTGTCGATAACAAAACAATCTGGAACGAAATTCGGTCCAGCATATTTCGAAAAGAGAAGAATCGACCATGATACTCTTTCGGCACTTGCTTTTGGAAAATGGTTAATGCTGTTGGATAAAAACAGCCAATAGAGAAACCAAACAAAACAAAGCTTACTAGTGTTAATATTGGGTTTGCAACAAAATACATAGATATCTCAGCAAGACCAATGACAAATACAAAAGTGAAGAGAATAGATTTAGTGCTATATCTTTTCCCAATATACTTAATAGCAAGGGTACCAATCATGAAGGCTACACCCTCGACTGCATAAATGACTCCCTTTATAGAAGATGAATCTTGAATCTCACTAATATTAATGACGATCAAGTTAAAGGAACCTAAAAATAAAACAGGTATTAGGGTTAGGAGTAGTGTCAGCATGACAGGCATATTCCCTTTAAGCATAGGAAAAACCTCTTTAAAACCATCTCTTCTAGGTCCATTACTCACTAGCATTTTTTCTCTAGCAGTTTCGTCGATTCGGAGCATAAAGGTAAATGCAAGAATCCCTGCATAAGCAATCATTGAAATAATATACAGAGATTGGATTGGCCAGTAAACTAACGCAAGACCTCCAATTGCAGTACCTGCTACTCTAGCAATAGTGGAAACATTCATATGCCAACCATTTAACTGAAGTAAATCCTCATCCTTAACAATTAACGGCAGGGTAGCCTGCAAAGCTGGAAAGTAAAAGGAAGCGGATACCTGCAGACTTATTAGAAATAATAACATCCACCAAATGGATCCTGTAGCAATGGCAACAAACATAAATAACACACTAAATAGTCGACCGATACCAGAAAGGATTAATACCTTTTTTTTATTGGACTGATCGATGATTCTACCTGCTAGTGGGCCTACAAGAATTCCTGCAAGTAAACCACTAGCAAGCAGCAAGGACTTATGGAAATCAGAGGGGACCTTTTCCTGCATAAATTCCAGGTTTCCTATTATACCGCTCCAAAGTCCTAAGCCAGCAACTAATTCCCCTATTAGAACAATCCAAACGTTTCTATTTCTCCACATATCCTTTTTCCCTCTTTTAGGATTCTTGTTCTACTGGCTTCTTCCAAGCTCTTAGAAGTTGGCCATCCTTCTCTGTATCTATCACAAATGAGCCATTAGAATAACGATCTGTTGGACGGAAGCTATTCACTTCAATCGTTTCCTGATGTCCTTTTACCGTTTCTACTACTAAGCCTTCTGACTTGTTAGCTAGAACAACTGCAAACACGCGATGCGGGTTAGTTTTTAATTCTCTAAGTGTGACAAGTCCTCTTTTTGCCCGAGCTCCTGGCTCGACTTCAGAAAGGTGCATTCGTTTAATGGAACCACGCTGAGTGATCAGCATAATGTCTTCTGTACTTTGTTGTGATATTACGTTTACACTTACGACATAATCATCCTCTTTCAGATTGATCCCTTTCACGCCACTTGTTTTTACTCCTGTAATTGGCACTTCGTCTAAAGAGAAGCGAACAGAATAACTTAAATGAGTTGTCATTAGTATTTCATCTGACGGTGCTACTAGCTGAGCCAATATAAGCTCATCTGTTGGCTTGAGTTTAATCGTTTTTATAGGTCGAGCATAACGCTGTACTACGTAATCTGAAAGGAGTGAGCGTTTAATCTGTCCTTCTTTCGTTGCAGTTAAAACGCATAAGTCTAAATCAAATGATTCAATACCGATGACGTTTATAATTGTCTCATTTGCATCAAGAGGAACAATGCTAGATATATGCTGACCAAGGTCCTTCCATCGAATATCAGGCAATTCATGCACTGGCTGATAAATATAGTTCCCTTTCGATGTGAACAACAGCAGGTGGTGCTGGGTGTTGATGGACTGCTGATAAAGAAGGTAATCCGACTCTTTTATAGCAAAGTCCTGTCCACTGGATGCATTAAAGGACCTCATGCCTGTTCGTTTAATGTAGCCATCCTTTGTAACAGTTACAATTACCTCTTCAGATGGTATAAGCACATCTAAAGTAACTTTTATCTCTTCAATTTCATTTTCGATAACTGATTTACGTTGTTCAGCAAACTGTTTGCGGACAACCTGTAGTTCTTTCTTGATAGTTTTCATCAAAACAGATTCCTTCGCAAGTATGTTTTCTAAACTCGTGATCAGCAGATTTAATTTTTTCTCTTCCTCTTGTAGTTCCGTTATATCTGTATTAGTTAAACGATATAGCTGCAAGGAAACGATTGCCTCCGCCTGTGCCTCAGAAAAGTCAAAGGATTTAATCAGATTGTTTTTGGCATCTTTTTTATCTTTAGAAGCTCGTATCGTCTTAATAACTTCATCTAAAATAGATAAGGCTTTCATCAAACCTGAGACAATATGGAGGCGCTCTTGAGCTTTATTCAGATCATGAATTGTTCTACGAGTAACAACCTCTTTTTGATGATTGATATATGCATCAAGTAATAAAGGCAATGTCATCATAGTTGGTCTACGATTATGAATGGCAATCATATTAAAATTATAGGTGATTTGTAAATCTGTATTTTTAAATAAGTATTGTAATATACCATGAGCATCAATTTCTTTTTTCATCTCTATTACAATACGCAATCCAGTTCGGTCTGATTCATCTCGAACATCTGCAATTCCATCTAAACGTTTGTCTAATCGTTGCTCGTCAATTTTTTTGACTAGATTAGCTTTATTGATTTCATATGGAATTTCAGTGATGACGATTTGTTCTTTACCGCCTTTGATGGTTTCAATTTCAGCCTTAGAGCGCACAACGATTTTGCCTTTGCCCGTTTCGTAAGCTTTTTTAATACCCTCAACGCCTTGGATAATCCCACCTGTTGGAAAATCTGGCCCTTTAATAACGGTCATGAGTTCGTCCACAGTACATGCTGGATTCTCCATGCGCATTAAAACGGCATCAAGCGCCTCGTGTAGAGCATGTGGAGGTATATCTGTTGCATATCCTGCGGAAATCCCAGTTGCACCGTTTACTAGTAAATTAGGAAAACGAGCGGGGAGAACCATAGGCTCCATGTCCGAGTCATCGAAGTTAGGAATATAATCCACCGTATTCTTATTAATATCTCTTAATAGCTCATGAGAAATCGCAGAAAGCCTTGCTTCTGTATAACGCATAGCAGCTGGTGGATCTCCGTCCACTGAACCGTTGTTCCCATGCATTTCAACCAGCATATGTCGCAATTTCCAGTCCTGACTCATACGCACCATCGCTTCATAGACTGAAGAGTCACCATGAGGATGGTAGTTACCAATTACAACTCCAACGGTCTTAGCTGACTTACGAAACGCCTTGTCATTGGTGTTCCCTTCCTGAAGCATGGCAAATAATATACGACGCTGAACTGGCTTAAGTCCATCTCTAGCATCAGGTAAAGCGCGGTCTTGAATGATGTATTTACTATAACGTCCAAACCGATCACCTATAACTTCTTCTAAGGGTAAATTTTGATATCTTTCGGTTTGTGTCATACTAATTCATCCTCCGTGTGAATTCTGTCATTTTCTAAGATGTTAGAATCATCATCTAAACTAAAGTCAACATTTGCTTCTATCCATTTTCTGCGAGGTTCTACTTTATCCCCCATTAGAGTTGTTATATGTCTCTCGGCACGTGCCCCATCTTCAATCGTTACTCGTATTAAAGTTCGAGTGTCAGGATTCATAGTTGTATCCCATAATTGATCGGCATTCATCTCACCAAGACCTTTATAACGTTGTAGCATAACGCCTTTTCCAATTCTCTCCATCGCTGCATTGAGTTCTTTTTCGGTCCATGCATATTCGGAGACCTCTTTTTTCCCCATTCCTCTATATACCTTGTACAAAGGAGGCATGGCGATATAGATTTTGCCGTTTTCAATCAATGGCTTCATATATCGATAGAAGAACGTCAACAATAGTACCTGGATATGTGCTCCATCTGTATCGGCATCTGTCATAATAACGATTTTGTCGTAAGCAATATCTTCTATCTTAAAGTCTGCTCCAACTCCACCGCCAATTGCATGAATAATCGTAGCAATTTCGATGTTCTTCATGATGTCAGTAAGCTTAGCCTTCTCCGTATTTATAACCTTTCCTCTTAGGGGAAGGATAGCTTGGAAAGTTCGATCTCTACCTTGCTTAGCAGAACCTCCAGCAGAGTCACCCTCTACTAGATAAAGCTCGTTTTTCTTTGCATTTCTAGATTGAGCAGGAGTAAGTTTACCTGATAATAACTCGGATGGTTTGCGCTTTTTCCCATTTCGAGCATCTTCACGTGCTTTTCTTGCTGCTTCTCGAGCATGCTGAGCACGAATCCCTTTTCGGATTAAAGAGGCGGACAACTCGGAGTTTTCTTCGAGGATGTATTGTAGCTTTTCAGACACAACAGAATCTACCGCACTTCTTGCTTCACTAGTACCCAGTTTCCCTTTCGTTTGCCCTTCGAATTGCAAAAGATTCTCGGGAATTCTAAGAGATACGATAGCGGAGATTCCTTCACGAATGTCCGAGCCATCTAAGTTTTTATCTTTTTCCTTTAATAATCCTGTTTTTCTAGCATAATCATTAAATACACGTGTCAACGCCGACTTGGCACCTGTTTCATGTGTACCGCCGTCTCTAGTTCTCACGTTATTTACAAAGGATAAAATCGTTTCTGAATAGCCGTCATTAAACTGGAAAGCGAATTCCACTTCAATTTCTTCGTGGCTGCCTTCCATATAAAACACTGGATGTAAAACGTCTTTCTCTTCATTCAAATAAGCAACGAAAGCTTCGATGCCTGTTTCATAATAAAACACATCGTGGGCTTCGGTACGTTCATCAAATAATTCGATTTTTAATCCTTTTAAGAGGAAAGCGGATTCTCTAAGTCTTTCGCAAAGTGTTTCATAGTTAAATTTAGTAGTAGAGAAGATTTTGGTATCTGGTAAGAAATGTACGGATGTTCCCGTTTCTTTTGTAGTCCCTATTTGGTTTAGCGATTCGACTACTTTCCCACCATTTTCAAAGCGTTGTGCAAATTTTTTCCCATCTCTATGAATGACTACATCTACATATGAGGAGAGAGCATTTACTACAGAGGCACCTACACCATGTAGACCTCCACTTGTTTTATAGCCGCCTTGTCCAAATTTACCACCTGCGTGTAGTACAGTAAAAATCACTTCCGCAGTAGGAACGCCTGTCTTATGCATACCAGTAGGCATACCTCGTCCAAAATCTCTTACCGTTATACTTTGGTCTGAATGGATTGTAACTATAATATGTTCACCGAATCCAGCAAGGCTTTCATCCACCGCATTATCTACTATTTCATAGACCAAATGGTGAAGACCTCTAGAATCTGTTGATCCAATATACATTCCCGGTCTTTTTCTTACGGCCTCCAAGCCCTCAAGCACCTGAATATCATCATCGCCATAGCTTGTTAAATTATTGTTTTTACTCAATTCGTTCCCTCCAAAAAAACAAAACGTTTGTTCTTCTTTCTATTTAAGCCTACAAACAGATTGTCATTATGTCAATAGCGCTGAAGGACAGGCCAGACTTCAATTGTAGTGAAAGTTCAATTAGAATGCAATCTACCCTTTTCATGCATTCTCTATTCACCTAGATAATTCCTTCTTTACTTTTAAACAATGTTTTCATCCAGTTGCTTAAAAGACCAATTGTATATTAAGTATATCGTATAAACTTGGAATTTTTCATTAGGAACCTACTTAAAATTTTTTTATAATAGGTTTTACACTTACTTTGTGGTCCAAAAAGACTTATATTGCGCTCGAACTCTCCGTTATAACGACATTACTTGTCATTGAATAAAAAGTTGTCTACATGGTAAAATAAGAAAGTTATTATATTCATTAATAGATACATATAGAAGGAGCACACTATGACAATATTCATTTTACTTTTGCTTGCTTATTTAATCGGATCAATCCCATCAGGATTATGGGTTGGAAAGCTATTTTATAACATTGATATACGTGAGCATGGTAGTGGCAATCTTGGTGGAACTAACACTTTCCGAACGCTCGGTAAAAAGGCTGGATTGGCCGTAACAATTATGGACATTCTTAAAGGGACAGCAGCCACTTTGTTAGGCTTGCTTCCGTTTTTTGCTTCAACAAACGTGCATCCTCTAATTTTAGGGGTAGTTGCTGTAATTGGACATATTTATCCTGTGTTCGCTGGGTTTAAAGGCGGAAAAGCAGTAGCTACATCAGGAGGGATCCTATTAGGCTATAACTGGCCGATATTTGTAATTTTAGTAGTAGGATTTTTTATTATATTAAAAATAACCAAAATGGTATCTCTAACCTCTATGTGTTTAGCCATCATTGCACTCATTTACTCTATTGTTTACTATTTTACGGTCAAAGAAGATTGGCCACTAATCGTAATCGTACTTTTGCTTGCAATCTTTATTTTCTATCGTCATCGTTCGAATATAGAGCGCATTAAAAATGGAACTGAGCCAAAGGTCAAGTGGATTTAACTATTAAATCGAAGCATCCTGCTTCTAAAGAGTTAAACAAATTCTTTGCGGAACCTATTAAAAAGCTTTAGACTAAACCCATGAAAAACATCGTAAAATTTAAAGAAAGCTTGGTGGTTCGATTGAAAATCAATATCTCTAGTGATGCTTTAAAATGGTTCCGCGAGGAAATGGAAGCAGAAAAAGGAGACAAAATTCGTTTCTATGCTCGATATGGAGGCTCAAGTCCAATACAAGAGGCTTTCTCACTAGGTGTGACAAAGGATACTCCATTCGAACCATCTGTAACTCTCTTACATGAAGAAATCATGTTCTTTATAGAAGAGAGAGATGAATGGTATTTCACTGGACATGACCTTTATGTTTCATTTAATGACCAATCAAATGAGCTTGAATATTCCTATAAAAAAAGCTAGATAGCGAAAGGCAGTAACGTTTTCAAAAGCGTTACTGCCTTTTTTAATGAAAAGTCTATTTAAATAGCTTGGCTTGATTTTTCGTAAGATAGTTTTGTTTATAGTGTTACACTTAAACTGCATAAGTTAGTCTAAGTAAAATTTAGCATTATTACGTTGAATACTTTAAGACATATATTTACTTATCCTTCTTCAACCCGTAAATAAATATAATTAAACTTATTATAAAAAAGACAGAAAAAAATAATTTGAAAAGTATATGTGAGGTTACTGCTTCGGATACTTCTCCCGTCAGTTGTCCAATCCGTAAACATGAATAAATAAATCCTAATGAAAATAAGAAAACAAAGCCCATTGCCTTGTATGAAAATGAAATCATCATGTAGCCTCCTCTTCTGGTAAACTTTATCATATGGATGAAGTTTTATATAGACAATATTATGATGAAGGTACTTAATTAACTAACGGGTTGTGTTAGCAAAAAAAGTAAAATGAGCCAGGATAAAATATCCTAGCTCATCTTTTATCAACCTTTCTCCTTAACGTAGTCATGAAAAAAGTGCTGATATTTTTTAAGGAACTTTAACTTTTTTATACTGACTACTCTGGCAGATTTTATTAGAAACTACAAGAATTCGTATTGTGGTAAAATTAGGGTTATAGTACAATTTGAGGGAGTGGATTTTCACTAATATTTATTTGTTTGAATATGACTTTTCTAAAAAGAGGGAGGAATTTATCATGCTATTTATGTTAATCGTGAAAGCCTCAAGGAATTCAGAAGCCGGAAATCTCCCGAGCCCAGAGCTCATGGAAGCCATGACAAAATTTAATGAGGATTTAGTGAAGGCAGGCGTACGTGTTATGGCTAAAGGGCTACATCCAAGTTCAAACGGAATTCGTCTTTCTTTCCCAACACCCGGGGAGAAACCAGTCGTATCGGAAGGCCCATTTACAGAATCGAAAGATATAATTGCCGGGTTTATACTGATTGAAGTGGAGTCAAAAGAAGAAGCGGTTGAGTGGGCGTTGCAAATGCCTGACCCGCAAGGATATGGGGAAGGTCAGATTGAATTACGTCAAGTCTTTTAGAATGCTTGAAAGCATCAACAGGAAGGGTATATAAAAATTGCTGACATCTTTTATAAGAAAAAAAGTTTACAAGAATAGTCTTCGTATAAAGAAAAATAAAAAGGCTACCTCCTTGAGGTAACCTTTTTTCCATTAGTCATGAATAGGGTCAAAAGTTATTTTACTGGGCGAAACCTTTGTAACTGCTCCAATAAATTTTCTTTTTCCATAATCTCATATTCATATTTACCAAAAAGGTCAAAATGGGGATAACCTTCCTTATAGTCAATCCATTCTTCCTTTAAGTCATACTGCTTTCCCCACTCGATCAGCTTATTAATATCACTGCAGCCAACCTTAGTAACCGTGTTGCATCCAGGAAAGCGTTCATCCAACCAATAGTGCGTAAGAAAAGCAATTTCCTTATTTTCCACTGACTGTTTCCAACTTTTTAGCTCATCTCTATTGATACCAAATGCCACAATTAAGATTCCTTCACGATTTCTTTATATTTTTTATCCCAAGCTGCATCTATCTTAGCAAGCGATACAGGTCTAAAATCTTCTTTTCGAACGATGACGTGCTCTGTTGTTGCTGTAGAAGACAGTGCGCCATCTGTATGTACAATTTCATAACCGTAAGTTGTTCTTAGTCTCCCATGCTCTTCAATCCATGTTCTTACCTTGACTCTATCTCCATATTTGACAGGAGCCTTATAATTTATGTTCACATTGGTTACTGGCGATAGGTATCCATCTTTCTCTAAACCAGCGTAGGAGAAGCCTAAATCTTGTATAAGTTGAGTTCTACCCATCTCTAGCCACACTAAATAATTTGCATGGTATACGACTCCCATTTGATCGGTCTCTGCGTATCGTACTTCAATTTCTTTTTCACTTATAAACATTTTAATGTCACCTCGCTCTTTATTATACAAAAATATTGTTAAAAAAGCTTATATGGGTCGTTACAAACGTCTCTTTTTGAAAAAAGCATATAGAAAAAATGATTATGTCGGTGCCTGCTATTATTTATATTAGAGTATTTTGTTAACTTATCCCATTATTTCAACATAGATAACTCATAATTAATAATCTCTTTTATATCTTCTGTTCCAATTGCCCCGTTATTAAATACATTAGAATCTATCCAATATAGCTGTGTAAAGGAAACCCCATTGATTAACTCCAGTCCTAGGAATACTCGGTTGCCCTCCATTTTCTCCTGTTTATGTAAACTTTCAACATCCTCAATGCTTAACTTTTGCCACTCCAGTATAAACGCTTGACGGATTCCTGATGAAACGTGTGTATTCTTCTTCCATCCTCCGTGCTTTCAATATAAATATTTTTCACAAACCCTTCTATAGGAAAAAGTTCTCCAGCAGTTGTTGCTTCTTTGTTTGTTTCCACGATAACTCTTCCATTCGCTAGTACGGCTAGCGAAGAAGGAAGGCCTTCTACTTCATATATAGGTGTATCTTCATCTATATAAGCAGCATCACCATTTTATAGCTAACCTCACCAATTTTATTGCTGCCTGTTACCCTAAACATAACTACCATATATATACATATTACTATATAATTAAATGAATAATAAGATAACTATAATAAAAAGGGGTTTTCAAATGAGTTTCCCAGTACTTTCTACAAAAAGATTAAATTTAATAGAGATAAAAGAAGAACATGTTGCTAGTATTTACTCGATTTTTTCCAATGAAGAAGTCATTCAGTATTACGGAATGTCTCCATTAACAAGCATCGACCAAGCAGCAACCATGTTAAAATCCTTTGCGAATGGGTTTGAGCAAAAAAGATCTATGCGTTGGGGAATAGTTTGGAAAGAAACAGGAGAATTATTAGGTACAGTAGGGTTAAACAACCTATCCTTCACTAGCAAAAGAACAGAAATCGGCTATGATTTATTGCCCGCCCATTGGAGAAAAGGAATTGTGACGGAAGCTGTAGAAGCAGTGATTGCTTATTGCTTTAATGAATTAAAACTTTATCGGATAGGGGCTGTAACATTTCCTCAAAATGAGGCATCATTCACATTACTATTAAAACTGGGCTTTGAAAAAGAAGGTGTTTTAAAAGGTTATCTATATCAAGATAACGAATCACATGATGCTTTTATCTTTTCCCTTACTCAGCCTGATTGGAAATTACGTTAAGCTAAATCTCCTATATTTAGGGTTTTAATATTTAAAGAAAAAGAAGGAGTTGCAAAGTTGAGACTTTCTGAATTACATCCTCTTTTCTATCACCTACGAATCCAACAAAAAAGATTTTTTAGAGTTCTTGGCGATTTAAAAGATCAAAAAAGGTTTGCCATTGGGAAATTGCTATCCACTACATTTCCTTATACTTGTAAGAAGCACCAGTCATTGCTGAGAAGGACATTGGGCGATAGCGATCCTCAATTGCAAGAAAACAAAATCATAAACTTGAAGATTGCTGCCGGAGAAATAGACGGAATCATTATAAAATCTGGTGAAACTATTTCCTTTTGGAAACTAGTAGGGAAAACAACAAAAGCTAAGGGCTACATAGAAGGCATGCAGCTATCCAGAGGAGAAGTTAAAAAGGGAATTGGCGGTGGAATATGTCAGCTTGCAAATCTACTATATTGGATGACGCTACATACACCTCTTAGTGTGATCGAGAGACATCATCATAGTTTCGACCCCTTCCCCGATTCAGGGCGTACCCTCCCATTTGGAAGTGGGGCAAGTGTTTTTTACAATTACGTGGATTTAAGATTTTATAATCCAACGTCTAGCTCTTTTCAAATAAAGGTTTGGCTAACCGATAAGCATTTGAAGGGAGCTATTTTTTCCAATGAAGAAATGCCTTATTCCTATCATATAGAGGAAAGAAAACACCAATTTTTAAAACGAGACGGAAAAAACTATCGTCAAAATGAGATTTGGAGAAAGACTATCGATAAAAGAACAGGACAAATGATAAAAGAAGAGTTGCTAATCCATAACTTTTCAGAAGTGAAGTACCCTATACCGGATTTGGTCCAAGTAGAGAATTGTCAAGGAATTAATAAATCTTAGACACAATTGTGTACCATTAAATCGCCAAATTCAAAACGATTTGCCCGTATAGTTTCAGATATTTTTGCTCAAGGCGGTAGCTTTCGTGTACGTTGTGAGACCCTATCTGCTTCACTTCCCCGCTAGAATCCGCCTACCTCTTTAAAGAAGATTGTCTTAAATAATTGGGAATCACTATTGCCCTTTTTTTATTCAGCCTTGGTAGTTAAATAACTTAAGAATTTTGTAAAGCTGCTCTTATTTAAATATCCACTCATTATACTCTCCTCTTTTTTTCTGCAGCTGCCAATCTGTTTTTAAAAAGTAATGGTTAAATTCAGAAGCAACTGGGCAGAGAGCAAGAATAGGTGCAGCCTTTATAAAAAGTAACATCTTCTTTAAAATCCCTTTTCCACGATGCTCTTTACTTATAGCAAATTGATAAAGCGAGATAGTATTATTTGTTTTCTTTGGATAAAACCGCATTGCTCCAACTATTTCTCCATCTACTACGGCTATAACCATTTGATTTCTTCTAATGGCTGCTTGTATGCCAAGAGGACATAAAAACTCAGCAGAGTATAACTCACTGCTATTAGGATTTAAATGCTCTGTGAAAAAGGAATTAACTTTATGTATTTCAGTTGGTGAAGCTATTATTATCTGCATTCATTCCCCTCCCTTAAGAATTTAACCATGCTTTATATAGTTCACCGATGATACCATCTAGCTGATGAACACCAAGATCAGCATTAGTCATGATCACAGCACTTTTATTTAAAAATGGAAATGCCACCACCATACTTTGATAGCCAACACCCCATCCAAGTGATGTAATTTCTAGCTCATTCTCCACTTTATCAAGAAACACACTAAGTCCAGACCATTCTTTTCTTCCTTGGGAAGTAATCAATCCCTTTGCAACCGTCGAAGAAATGCCTGTTATGCTTTCTCCTTTTAGTGCATTCATTAGTTCTAAGACTAACTTGGCTATATCTTGAGATGTAGACCATAAACCTGAAGCAGCAGCGTAGGGATAGATGGTATATTTACCCTCCACTACTTCTCCGTGCTTGCTGTGACCACATGAAAAGTTTTCACTGCTTATACTAGACGAACTACTAACATATTTGCTATGTTCCATATTTAATGGTCCAAGAATAAATTCATCCATTACCTGCGGAAATGGCTTTTTTTGAACATCTTCTATGATTTGCTGAATGATACAATATCCTGCATCTGAATAATGAAATTCACTTTCCGGTTCATATATTGCATGTATAGGATAAGGATTGTATTGACTTTCTCCTTCCAAAATTTTAATCATGGATGGAGCACTACAGTTTGAATTTAATTCTGTAAAACTATTAGTAGGATCTTTAATACCTGACTGATGGCTAAGTAAGTTCCGTAGTGTCACCGCTTTTAGTTTTGTGAATTTATTTTCGGGTAAATGCCAACTTATAAGTTTCTTATTTATATCTTCATCTAGGTCTAGTATTCCTAATTGTGTGAGCTTCAGGACTAACACTCCTGTTAAAAACTTGCTTATCGAACAAGCGTTAAAAAGAGTATCATCTTTAACCTTTTTCTCACAACCTTTTTCTAATAAACCTTCGCTTACACACTCACTTATTTGCCCTTGATCAATAAATGTAATGCTTACACCAGGTACGTTATAAAATTTCATTCGCTCTGCCAGTTTATAACCATCTATTTACAAAAAATCACCCCTGTAGTTATTATTTAGATTCTAACACGAATACATGTTCCCATAAAGAATATTTTGTTAATTTCCCACAAAAAAAACCTAAATCATTTAAGATTTAGGTTCTTTCATTTATTTATTAAGCTTCTAGCATTTTGTTACGTAATACCATTTGAAGGATACCACCATGACGGTAGTAATCTACCTCAACTTCTGAGTCGAAACGAGCAAGCACGTTGAATTCTTTTACAGAACCATCTTCAGCTTTAGCTGTTACTTTCAGGATATCACGAGGTTTAACTCCCTCAGCAATGTTAATGCTGATTTCCTCTTTACCAGTCAATCCTAAAGTTTCAGCATTTTCTCCTGGTAAGAAGTTAAGTGGTAGAACACCCATCATTACAAGATTTGAACGGTGAATACGCTCAAAGCTTTCTGTAATAACAGCTTTAATACCTAAAAGATTTGTTCCTTTTGCTGCCCAGTCACGAGATGATCCCATCCCGTAATCTTTTCCGCCGATTACTACTAAACCAGTACCTTCTTCTTGGTACTTCATAGCAGCATCATAGATAGACATGGTTTCGCCCGTTGGCCAGTAAGTAGTGTATCCACCTTCTGTACCAGGAGCAATTTGGTTACGGATACGGATATTAGCGAATGTACCACGCATCATTACTTCATGGTTACCACGACGTGAACCATATGAGTTGAAATCACGAATTTCTACTCCATTCTCACGCAAGTATTTACCTGCTGGTGTATCTTTACCGATAGCACCTGCTGGAGAGATATGGTCAGTTGTAATAGAGTCACCGAATTTCGCAACTACGCGAAGTCCAGCAAGCGTTTCAATTGAACCTGGCTCCTTAGATAATCCTTGGAAGAATGGTGGGTTTTGAATATAAGTTGATTTGTCATCAAATGAATACAATGATTCAGTTGAAGTTTCAATAGCATTCCAAGCTTCGTTTTCATCAAATACGCGTGCATATTCTTTTTGGAATAGCTCACGAGTAACTACTTTAGAAAGCACTTGGTTAACTTCTTCAGTTGAAGGCCAAATATCAGCAAAGTATACTTCGTTACCATCTGCGTCTTTACCAAATGAATCTTTTTGAAGATCGATGTCAACAGTACCTGCAAGAGCATAAGCCACTACTAATGGTGGTGAAGCTAAGTAGTTAGCTTTTACTAATGGATGTACACGACCTTCAAAGTTACGGTTACCAGAAAGAACAGAAGTTACGAAAAGATCTTCGTCAATGATTGCTTTCTCGATTTCTGGTAATAATGGACCAGAGTTACCGATACATGTTGTACAGCCGTATCCAACTGTGTTAAATCCGATTTCATCAAGGAATTTGTCTAGTCCTGAATCTTGTAAATAACCAGTAACAACCTTAGAACCTGGTGCTAATGAAGTTTTTACGTAAGCAGGAACTTTCAATCCTTTTTCTACT
This sequence comes from Psychrobacillus sp. MER TA 171, assembly GCF_023713305.1. NCBI lineage: Bacteria > Bacillati > Bacillota > Bacilli > Caryophanales > Bacillaceae > Psychrobacillus > Psychrobacillus sp. MER TA 171. The sequence goes on from NZ_JAMAWN010000003.1 coordinate 206,079, forward strand.
GCTTTTTTCGCAACTAAACCAGCTGCAAGCATTACATATGGGTTAGATGTGTTTGTACAAGAAGTGATTGCAGCAATAGCTACAGCACCAGTTGGCATAACAACATCTCTGTCTTCAAATTTAACAGTTGCAGATTTATCAAATTCTTTCTCTGATAATCCGAAGCCTTGTGTACCTTGAGGAGCTACTACGCTTTCACGGTAACGAGATTTCATATCAGTAAGAGGAATTAGATCTTGTGGACGTTTTGGTCCTGAAAGGTTAGCTTGGATATCTCCAAGGTCAATTTCAATTACATCTGTATAAACAGGCTCTAAAGCTGGATCAAAGAACATGTCATTTGCTTTTAGGTAAGCTTCAACTACTTCGATATGCTCTTCTTCACGGCCAGTTAGACGCAAGTATTCAAGAGATTCTTCATCAATTGCGAAGTATCCACATGTTGCACCATATTCTGGAGCCATATTAGCGATTGTTGCACGGTCAGCAAGTGGTAATTTAGATACACCAGGACCAAAGAACTCAACAAATTTACCAACAACACCGCGTTGACGAAGTACTTGAGTAACTTTAAGCGCTAAGTCAGTTGCAGTAGTTCCGTTTGGAAGATCTCCTACTAATTTTACCCCGATAACTTCTGGGATTGGGAAATAAGAAGGTTGACCAAGCATTCCTGCTTCAGCTTCGATACCACCTACACCCCATCCAAGAACACCAAGACCATTGATCATTGTTGTATGTGAATCAGTACCTACTACTGAATCTGGGAATGTTTCTAGTGTTCCGTCAGCACTTTCGTTCACATGAACGATTGGTGCTAAGTACTCTAGGTTAACTTGGTGAACGATACCAGTTGCTGGAGGTACAGCACGGAAGTTATCGTATGAAGTTTGTGCCCATTTCAAGAAATTGTAGCGTTCTGCATTACGTTCAAACTCAAGATCCATGTTTGCTTGTAAAGCTGATGCCGTACCGTATTTATCTACTTGTACGGAGTGGTCGATAACAAGGTCAACTGGAATAGCAGGGTTGATTTTATCTGGATTTCCGCCCATTTCGTTCATCGCAGAACGTAATGCTGCTAAATCAACTACTACTGGTACTCCTGTGAAATCTTGTAGGACAACTCGAGAAGGCTTAAATGGAACCTCTGCTTCTGGATCCGCATCTTTACCCCATTTTGCTAATTGTTCAACGTGCTCATCTTTAATTACATATCCATCATGTTGACGTAACACAGACTCTAGTAATACTTTAATTGAGTAAGGTAGACGTGATACGTTTGCAATTCCTGCTTCTTCTAAAGCAGCTAAACGATAATAAGTATATTCTTTTCCATTTAGCGTGAAAGAAGTACGGCTATTGTGTAAGCTATCTTTTGCCATTTGTATTCCTCCTAATATCTATTGAAAAGACTCTATTCAAGTAACTTTTCTCCACCATTAATCATAACTTAACTCTAGCGATAAGTAAATTACATTAAAATTATTATAAGTAATAATTAATTCTTATGACCTTTTATCTTTTTAATAGTTTTCTCTAATTGCTTTAAATGTCTTTTTTCATGTAAACCAACGAATGGAAACCACTGTACAAGTGGTACCCTGCCGAATAAAGGATGCTTTAGTGATTTATCTTGAAAAACTTGATAATCATTATTAGCATATACTTTTAATAATTCCATTCTAGCTGCATGTAATTGACTTTTCATCACCTCTTTTGTCTCGTAATCTGGCTTCGGCACGGTATACTTTGGCGCCTTAACTTTGATCAAACGAAGGGTCGAAACCTGAATCGGCTTTTTTTTCGCATGCGGACTATTAGGATTAGCTAACTCCGACTTAATCCCTTTTACAATCGTATTCTCCATTTTAACCAAATGTTCCATAATCTCTTTTGGTGACCAAGAGTTTTGATCAGGTTTTCGATTGAACTCCTCCTCGCTTAATGAATCTACAAGTCTAAAAAGCTCTGCACGTATTGTATTGTTTTTTTCAAGAAACATTATTTACCTCCACTACACTATGTTTTGTTTATATCTATTCTTATACCCACTATACAACCTTGCAATCTAATTTCTTTTCTCTCTTTATACTTCACTTATTTTACTTCTAATATCTATGTACTTTACAAAAGGTGAATTAATTGTTTCCCTTTCGTATAATCGGACACGCTCGGTATTGGTATGCGATTAAGGCAATCACCATGGAATCACTATTATTTGGTTTTTATTAGAATGGTGTGTTAATCGTTTTCTATTCCATAGTTAAGTCCTTTTATAGAAGTCGGTAACCAATTCCTAGTGTTTTTCATTATACTCTTAGAAACTATATTGAGAAATATGATTATGTTATTTTAGCTTGTGTGTTTCTCAGTATGCTATTCGAGAAATAAATCATGAATTTTCCGGGAAACTAAAGACGGAATATTTAAATTAAAAAGTATGAGGTTTAACGTCTTCTCATGTTGGCTATACAAAGAGTGTAATCGAAATAATAAATATTTGAGGAGATGAAAGAAAATGGGACTAATTTTATACTTAATCATCGGTGGGATCATCGGTTGGCTAGCAGGACTAATTCTTGGTAAGGATATTCCTGGTGGAATTATAGGAAACATTATCGCTGGTATCATTGGTGCTTGGATCGGTGGAATGATTTTCCCTGATATGGGACCAGTAATTTGGGACATGGCAATTATTCCAGCATTAATCGGTGCTATTATCCTAGTTGCTATTTTAAGTTTAATCTTGAAAAGTATGCGTAAATAATTTTAATGAAGCTAACACGGATTTAAAAAATCATTTCTAAAAAAAGAGACTGCCCCAAGCTTTGATTAATATCAAAAATTGGAGGTAGCCTCTTTTTTTGTTGAATTTAAAAGCCTGTGGTTGTTAAAAATAGTTTGATTTGAACTTGAGCTGAAAGCTCACTCTAATTAGGCAATAAAAAAACCTATTAAAAACTCCAAGGAATCTTTAATAGGTTTTAAGTATAAATTTATTTACCTTCTTCAATCAATGTTTCCATGTCAATTACAATTTCTTCTTTAGGTACGTCTTCGAATCCGGTGTAATTTTTAACTGCAACACCGTTTTGATCGATCAAATAAAAACGAGATCCGTGAATTACTTGGTCATCATTTGGATTATTTCGAACGAGTGCTTTAAACGATTGCTCGGCAAATTGGGAGATATATTCCTGAGAATAACCAGTTAAAAGCTCCCAGTTACTTTGATCAGGCACTTCAAACATGTCCAAGTATTCTTGTAAAACTTCCGGCGTATCCACCTCAGGGTCTACACTGAATCCCACAATTTTATAATCCTCTATACCTTTATCCTTTAGCATTCCTTGTATTTCTGCAAGATTAAAGGTCATTGGCGGACAAATTGTTTCACAATTCGTAAAGATAAAAGTAGCCAACCAAACCGTTCCCTTTAAATCTTCTAAAGAAGTTTCTTCGCCTCGTTGATTGTCAAACTCAAATTCTTCTATTTCCCAGTTTGTTTGGGCTTTAAAGTCACTGCTTCCACAACCTGCTAGTACCAATAAGCTTATCATTATAATACCCAATATTTTTTTCATTGTATGACTCCTTTATAACATCCTAGCCTAATCTTAACCAATGTGGATATTGCGTTCAACTACTCTGTCTTTTAGATTTCAACAGTTTTGTGTCTATACATTGCTCAAGGATAACAGTGCATTTTTAATTTCTTCAAGCTTGCTCTCTACTCTGTGCATTAAATAGAATGACACAAAAATAGGAAAGCCTACATCTTGAATAACTGAAAGCCACTGGTCCATAGGGATAACCTCCTTTTCATCTTCTCCAAAAGTACAAGCGACTATAACACTATTTACTAGAAGATCCAAGCCATTTTTCAAACATGCTCTCTGCTATTTTTCCAATCTCCGGTTCAAAATTGAAAGGGTATTAAGAGCAGTTCTCTCTTAATACCCCCCTAACCATGTTAGATTATAGAATTGACATTACGTTCCACAACTTTAGCACCTTTAATACCGCTTAGACTAAAGCTATCTACATGAAAAGTGTTGCTGTTAATGAGTGATTGCATCCCTGCTTCTATTTCCTCACGAGTTAGATTTTCGCGAGGCTCGTCTACTGATAAGGTCAATTCCTTCCCATTATCTGTTTCAAATTGAAGTTGTAATGTTTTAGCCATGTTTTACCCTCCCTATTTTTAGTTTAAATTAGATGTTTGTACTTTCTCTGCTATGATAAATGGACTTGCGGATAAGCCTGAGAGAATTATTACCGCAGCTTCTAATTGGTCTGCAGTAGCACTAGCTTTTACATTTCGATACGTTTTTGACTTTGTTTTTAACTTGCCATTTCCACCCATACCAGCTTCAAAAGTAATTCTTAATACGGAATGCTTGTGTTCTAAATTAGCCATCTGAATCACCTCCCTTCACTCTCTATATAGAAAGTTTTTACTCGAAAGGATACATTCCTGATGAAAAATTATTTCAAACACCTTATACTAATAGATAGAAGAATGAGGTGAAGAGATTGTTAGAAGGATGGTTTATGTGGTTTATACTTTTTTGGGTTGTTGTCTTAGTGTCTTTGATGGGAATAGGCGGATTTTTCATGTTCCGAAAGTTCCTCAAATCGATGCCTAAAAGAGATGGTAAATCTGATCTCGACTGGGAAGAATATTATGTAGATAAAACGATACACCTATGGAACGATGAACAAAAAGCTTTGTTAAATGAGCTAGTTACTCCAGTACCTGATTTATTCAGACCTGTTGCAAAACAAAAAATAGCTGGGAAAATTGGAGAAATTGCTTTAAAAGAAAATGCCAAGGCTATCACACAGGAACTGTTGATACGTGGCTATATCATCGCTACTCCTAAAAGAGATCATAAGTTTTTACGTAAGAAACTCAAGGAAATGGAAGTAGATGTTTCACCATTTGAAAAGTATTTTGCTTTGTCAGAGGATCGAAAAAAAACGAGCACCCCATAAAAAGGATGCTCGTTTTTATATTGGCTGTTTTTGCATTTTCTTAAACTGTATGAACATTGCAATTCTCCAAGGGACAATCATCCCAAATGCTAAAATCCAAAACATTCCACTTAATGCTCCCACATCAATTGTAGAACTAAGAACAATCTTACCAACTAAACGAATGATTAAAAGCCCGATTAATATGAAGATGAATGCTTTTGACTGTTTCAGATAGATTTCTCCATCTTTATGCTCAAACTTAGATGTCCATATCAGAACAATAGAAAATAACATTCCGATTAACAAAGCTTCACCTATTTGCGCTAATGTTACTCGAAAGAAGGGAAACACAAACATTAATGCCCCGGTTGACATAAACAAAGGGGGCAATAATATTTTTTTAGCACTTGCTGGTTTTTTTGCTGATTTTGCCCGTAAGGTTGTTACTAGAATCCCCATACCTAGCGCAATGACTGTTGAGACAATAATCATAACATTGGCCGGAATATTTTCTAACATTGGTATTCCCCATATCTTTTAGTTTCTTCATTTTGTAGATTTAATATATGTCTGTTACATTGCGTAACACATTGATGAGTTGGTCCGGATCAAACGGTTTAGTGATGAAATCCTTTGCTCCGTATTCCAACGCATCGACAATAAGCTTTTGCTGCCCAAGTGCAGTAATCATTACTATCCTGGCTTCTGGAAATTCTGCAATAATATGCTTTACTGCTTCGAGTCCCGTCATCGTTGGCATAGTAACATCCATTGTGACTACATCTGGTTTTAACTTTCTATATTGCTCGATAGCCTCAAGCCCATTAGCGGCTTCGCCCACTATCTCAAATGGATGATCATCTAGCATTCGTTTAATCGTTGTACGCATGAATACTGCGTCATCCACTACTAAAACTGTCGGCATATCGTTGCCTCCTTATTTAAAATCCAGTAAAGTCTCCAAAAATAGGGCTTAATATACGAATTATATAAGTTAATCCGTCGAAAAACAATAGAATCCCTAAAGCAATCATAATATAGCCACCGACTTTAACAATCAGATTACTATTTTTACGAATCCAGTTCAATCTAGTGATAAAGAAGGACAGAACAAAGAATGGGATTGCAAAGCCTAGAACATATGCAAGCATATACCAGACGCCTGAACCAGGATTAGATCCAGCTAGTAATAATACAGACGCTAGAATCGGACCAGTACAAGGCTGCCAACCTGCTGCAAAAGCCATACCTATTAAAAAAGTCCCTAGGTACCCAGATGGTCTGTTTTTAAAATGTAATTTTTTTTCTTTCATTAAAAATTCCGGTTTAAAAACTCCAACGACTATTAATCCAAATACAACAATAAAAATTGCACCAACTTGACGGATTAAGTCATCATACTGGATAAAAAATGTACCAATTAACGATGTGGCAAACCCTAATGCGATAAATATAGCTGAGAAACCAAGCAAGAAAAATAATGTATGTAGCATGCCTCTTTTTTGCATTAGCTTTTTATCTGTTTTAATTTCTTCTAGTGACATACCAGTTATATAGGATAAAAATGCAGGATACAACGGTAAAGTGCATGGGGAAATAAAGCTTAAAAACCCAGCACCGAACGCCAGTAGTAAGTTAAGATCTGTACTCACGGCAGTCTTCCTTTCCAAATTACTGTTCCTATCGTATCAAATTTCCTTTACTTTTACCCTATTAAAGCTTGTGACAGCTTTTTGAATTTTTTATGCTATATCCTCGACTACCCCATTTTGAAGCAGGTACATTTTGTGATATAGACCTTTCTCATTCAATAATTGCTGATGCGTGCCTCTTTCTACTATTTCCCCATGGTGAAGAACGAGGATCAATTCTGCATCTTGAATTGTACTTAGACGATGCGCAATAGCAATAGTCGTTCTTCCTTTACGCATTTTTTCTAAGCTGCTTTGGATGGCAACCTCAGTCTCAGTATCGATATTTGCAGTTGCTTCATCTAAAACAAGGATTTTAGGATTCGTTGCGATAGTTCTTGCAAACGCTATTAGCTGTCTTTGACCACTCGAAAACGTAGACCCTCTTTCCGACACTTTCTGCTTATATCCATTTGGTAATTTTTCTATAAACTTATCGGCTTGCACGAATTCAGCTGCTTCTCTCACTTCTTCGTCAGTCAAATCGTGACCGTGAAGTCTTATGTTGCTCTCAATATCCCCATAAAAAAGGAATGGATCTTGAAGCACTAACCCCATCTTGTTTCGAATTTCAGCAGTCTGGAAATCTTTCACAGAGTACCCGTCAATTTTTATATCTCCATGTTCAAATTCATAGAAACGCATAAGTAGATTTATAATTGAGCTTTTCCCGCTTCCAGTATGGCCTACTAATGCTACAGTTTGGCCTGGCTCAGCAGTAAATGAGATATTCTTTAAGACATCCGTTTTTCCATCATAGGAAAAAGTAACATTTTGAAACTCTATTTTCCCTTTGTCAATCGTAGCTGTTTCCACGTTTTTCTGTGTAGGCGCCAAATCACTCTCGTCTAACAGCTTAAATACCCTAGAGGCAGCAACAATGGCTAATTGAAAAATCGATAACCTTTGCATCACTTGGTTGATTGGCTCAAAAAATCTATCTATATAAGTAACAAAAGCATAGATCACCCCAACCTCCACGATATTATCCATGGAAGTGACTCCAAAATAGCTGAGGAGAATAATAATTGCTAAAGCATATACCATATCGATTGCTGGTCGCAGTAACAGGCTGTCTAGCTTTATATTTCTTCTTCCAGCCTTCCAATGTGATTCGTTGATATCATTGAACTCATCCTGCAACCGATCTTCCTGTCTAAATGCTTGAATCATAGTCATCCCTTGTAAAGACTCTGCCAGCTTCGCATTCAACTGACTTAGTCGTTCTCTCAAGTCCTGGTAAACTACCGAGCTGTATCGACGGTAGGTGATGATGATGACAAACAAAATAGGCAACAAAATGGTAGTAATTAATGCAAGCTTTACGTTCAATAAGAACATAGCAATATAGACTCCAATAACTAGGAACCCACTTTGTACAAAGCCTACTAATACACTAACAAACATATCCTTAATGGCCTCGGTATCATTGGTAACCCTAGAGACGATGCTACCTGCAGGAGTCTTATCGAAATAACGCATTCCTAGGCGATGGACTTTCGAAAAGACATCAATACGCATCTGTTGAATGATTTTTAATGCAATCTCTTGGAACTTTAACAACTGGAAGTAACTTACGAGAACATTTCCAATTTGGATAAATATATATCCCAATGCCAGACCAACGAGTGGTCCAGTAGGAAATTCTCTAGGTGTTAAATAATTATCCATAAACGTTTTTATTAAATATGGTCCAAGGATATCTCCAGTAACCGTTAATATTAATAAAAACAATGCAAAAGCAATCATTTTTTTATGTGGTTTTAAGTAGGTTAGCAGTCTTTTAAGAACTAGCCATTGATCTTTCCCTGTAAGTGTTGGCTGTTTTTCATTCATCAGACGTCCCTCCCTTTTTCCACAAGATTCTCTAATTGCTGTAATTGATACATTTCATAATACATTCCTTTTAGCTCCATTAGCTCTTCATGCGTCCCTTTTTCTATAATAGTGCCTTCATTCATCACAATAATCTGATGAGCATGCGCAATGGCACTTAAACGATGGGAAGTAATAATAGTCGTTTCATCTGTACGACTTTTCTTCAATGATTCTAATATTGCTTCCTCTGTTCTCGCATCAACAGCTGAAAGAGAATCATCGAGTATTAGTAATTCTGGCTTCATCATCAAGGCACGGGCAATAGAAATACGCTGCTTCTGTCCACCTGATAACGATACTCCCCGCTCTCCTACTATCGTGTTATAGCCGTCCGTAAATTGAAGGATATCTTCGTGGATATTGGCCAATCTTGCTGCTTCATAGATTTCATCCATCGTTGCATCTGCATTTGCGAACGCTATATTACCAGCAACGGTCGTAGAGAATAGGAAGTGATCTTGAGGAACATAACCAATCGCCTCTCTCAAAGCTCTCTTCTTATAGGCAACTATGGAATGGTCGCCATACATAATAGTACCGCGATACCCCTCAAACTCCCTCATTAACAATTTTAAAATTGCTGTTTTCCCAGAGCCAGTCTTCCCTACAATTCCTAATGTTTCACCTTGCTTTAGGGTAAATTGGATATTGTGCAAAGCAACACGATCGTCACCAGTAAATTTGAAATCTTCAATATTAAATTGAATATCACCTTTAGGCTTATGATCCAATGCTCCTACATGGTCATCGATTTCAATTTCTTCCTCTAATATATTTCTTATCCGATCATAGGAAGCTCTTCCACGCTCTACAATATTAAATAGATAGCCAAATGCTAGCATCGGCCAAACTAGTAATCCTAAATAGGAAGTAAAAGCAAATAGGTCTCCAATACTCATCTCATCAGCTAATATAAAACGTGTTCCAAACACAATAGACAAGAAGAAACACATTCCCACGACTAAAGAAATCGTTGGGTCAAATAGAGAATCTACCTTGGCTACATGCATATTTTTAGCGACAACTTCTTTTGATAGATTAACAAAATCGTCTGTGTCTTCTTTCTCTTGACCGAATGTTTTAATGACTTTTACGCCGGAAATACTTTCTTGAGCTTTATCATTTAAACTAGAAAAAGCCTCCTGTGCAAAACGGAAACGTTGGTGGAGCAGCTTTCCATAATAACTAGTAGAAATGGCCATCAATGGTAATGGCAGTAAGGCAATGATCGTCAGCTTCCAGTTAATCGTAATTGCCATTGCAGCTATAACAAAGCCCCCCGTTGCCAAGGAATCCACCAAGGTTAAAACACCTGATCCAGCCGTCTGTTGTACTGCAGACAAATCGTTTGTCGCATGAGCCATAAGATCTCCAACCCGTTTTTTCTGGTAAAAGGAAGGAGCCATTTTGGTGAAATGATTAAATAGCTTTTCTCTCAATAACCTAGCGAGATAAATAGAAGAACCAAAAATCATAATACGCCAGTAATAACGTAGAACATACATCCCTATTGCTGCTAAGGCTAAAATAGTAAGCCATTTAAATAAAAACTCGTTAGTAAGTGTCCCCGCATGAATCTCGTCTACTACTAACCCAATAATCTTTGGTGGAAAAAGCTGCAAAAATGCAACAAATAGAAGCATTAAAACGCCAAATAAATATTGCTTTTTCCTTTGTTTAAAATACCAGCCCAACTCCAAGAATACTTTCACTATATTTCCCCCATATTACAAATTAAGACTTTACTAGTTTAGCAAATGTTTGAACATTACGAAAGATGGAAAAACAAAATAATTCGGAAACAGAAATATTTTATTAAATAATATCAATTGTGTTCGTACAAGAAATTATAACTATGATACATTTAACTAGAAAAGCGCAAGCGCCTATGTCTGCCCCGACAGGCAAATGGAGAAAAGCGAGGAGGCAGTTCCTCAGCCACCGGAGCTTTTATCCATTTGACCCCGAGGGGCAAGGCGATGAAGCTAGACATCAATTTAACGACAGGTTCACAATTTTATAATTTCCTAAACAATAAAAAAACATAGGAAGGCGGCATTAAAATGTTCGATGACAAGGTAGTAATCATTACTGGAGCAGCTCAGGGTATTGGCAGAGGAGTTGCGCAAGTTTACGCAGAGAACAGTGCTCACGTGATTTTAGCTGATAGCAATGAATCGCTTGGTAGAGAAACGGAGGAATCTCTTTTACAGCAGGGGCACTCTTGTCTTTTTATAAAAACGGATGTCCGAGTGGAAAAAGACGTTATAAATCTAATGGAACAAACTACTAAAGAATTCGGAACGATTGACATACTGATTAACAATGCAGGGAAATTTCAACCGAGCTCGCCTTACGACTTATCGTTGGATGAGTGGGATGACGTCATTCATACAAATTTACGAAGTGTTTTCCTTTGTAGTCGTGAAGCAGCCAAAATTATGAGAACTAATGAGTACGGTGGCTCCATCGTATCGATGGCTTCTACAAGAGCTTTTATGTCCGAGCCCAACTCCGAGTCCTATGCTGCTACTAAAGGCGGCATTATTTCACTGACCCATTCCTTAGCAAGTTCATTAGCTAAGGACAATATTACAGTTAATTGTATATCTCCCGGATGGATTGAAACTGGGGATTATAATGACCTCCGGGAGGTAGACCATGCTCAGCATTTCTCGGGTCGTGTAGGAAAACCAAGTGATATCGCTAAGGCCTGTCTATATTTGACGGATCCTTCTAACAACTTTGTAACAGGCACAAATGTAACAATCGATGGTGGTATGACAAAAAAGATGATCTATGAGGCATGAGTCCCTCTTCTAAATTAAGAAAATCCTTTCATTCTTTTATATAAGAGGGTGAAAGGATTTTTATATTTTTTTATATTATTTGAGGATTACACTAGGAACTGACTTCACTATTAATTGTAGGTGCGTTAAGCTACTGATCTGTAAAAGTTATTATGTATAGATTGCTTAGCGCTGATTGGGAATCAAATATGTCCACCTATTAACGTATAATGAACGAACTCTATACTTTCTCCGGCTATGTAAAATTCCTTAGCTTGGACCTTTTGAAATCCGTTTTTCTCTAAAACCTTTTGTGAAGCGATGTTATTAGCTGTGGTTTTAGCATTCACTTGATTAATTTCTTCCCATGAAATGGTTTGTAGCAACACTGCTACTGCTAGACTAGCAATCCCTTTCCCTGTGTGCTCTGCTCCAATTCTGTAGCCCAAATCCGCCTTTTTTTGTTGTTTGTCAATATCTATTAAATTAATACGCCCTATTATAGATTCGGATTCCTTGATGAGAAAAAAATAGGATTCTCCCCTTGCTTGTTCCTCTAACAAAGCAATATTCTTCCTCATAAATATTTCGTGGTGATAGTAATCTCCACCCCTTGAAGGTACGGTCTGTTCAAAATAAGTCCTGTTTTTGGATTCAAAAAGATATAGCTCTTCTATATCCTCCATCTTTAGCCTTTCAATACTAATGTTCATTTAAAAAATCCCTCTTCCTTAAGACGAGCTATTAATTACTTTGATTCTTATTCAACAACTGTATTCGCTCTTTTTCTTCCTGTTTATCCATGTATTCAAAAAAGCCAATTTGGTTTTCCCATGGATCCATAAAAGTAGCCCATTTGGCCCCAACTTCTTCCCTCGAGTGAATTTCGAAGTATTCTACACAAAGTTCCTTCATCACTCGTTCACGTTCTGCTTCCAAATCCTTCACAGCTAAACGCAATGGACCGCTCCCCTTTGCTGGAACGCCTACTGAAAGTTGAAGCCAACATCCTGAGATTACTTCCCATTCCACAAACCCATCATGTGGAATAAGCTCTGCCTCTCTTTTTAATAACGTTTTATACCATTGAAGACCTTTTTGGAAATCGGATACTCTTATCTGGACCGTCATTTCAAAAAACATTAGCTTTCCTCCGTTATTTAACTTGATTGTATATTGGTTTTTGTCTCCTGCTTCATACGTTTATTATGCTTAGACACACTATCTCGTTTGATGAACAAGGATCTTTTCTTCCCCCACACACAAGAACCGCTCTACCCCAGGATACTTTTCACCAAGACTCGAAACAGTAAATCCACATCGCCGATAAAAACCTACCGATTCACAGTCTGTTTCCGCGGTTAATCGATGAAGCCCTAACTCCTGCACGACATAATCTAGCATCCTGCTTCCTAGCTTTTGTTTTCGACTATCTGGGGTAACTGCTGTATGCTTTATTTCTGCATGATGTCTCTCTATCATTTCTATTCCTATACATGCAACATAGACGTCATTGGTTTTCCAGCCATAAAGCGTTCTTGTTTCTATTTGTTGATAAGCATTATATTCTTCTATTACTTTGTCCGTTGACGTGGCAAGCTCTAGTAACTTAAAAATATGTATGTCTATTTGGTTTTCTACAATTTCATTCAACTAAATATCTCCCCCTTCCTGTCTATCCATTGCTCTGAAATAATGATAAAAATACTACTATCTTTTACTTTTTTGCATGATTACGAAGCAATTGATCCATGTGAGAATAGGTACGGATAACAGGATAATTAAAGAGCTATTTGTGAGCTTCACAAATACCTTAGCATCCATTGCATACAAATTAGCCGCGGCTATTCCTAAAAAGCACACATTTACTATACAGCTTGTCAGCATTGCCTTCCGTCGACCCCACCTTTTTAACACAAACAAGGATAAGAAAGTTGAAACTATAAAGGTTATTACTATTATTAGCGCGACAATTAAATACAGAGCTTTCACCCCCTAGTTTTAATAATTCTTTGTTTATGTGCAAAATACCTTCCTTATCCCCAAAGACTTCCATTGTGTTTAACGCCGTTTAAGTCCAATTTCCCGCAATCCCCAATCAAAATGAAAAAGCTGCCTGAAGAAGTTGGCAGCCTTATCTAGTAATATTTAGGGTTAGTGAACAACTAAGCTTCCACTTCCTTGTAAGAAGAATACTTTCACGATTAAATTTAGTATGCGCTATTCGAAGGTTAAAAACCTTCTTAAAAACAGCGTTAACTGAAAACTCGAATTGGGAAATAGATTCAATTTATGAAATAATAGATTTATATTGATTTATAAAGGAATGATGATAATGTACATAGAAAAGATTGCATCTGATGCTTCATTACAAGAAGCTTTTGACATCAGAAAAAGTGTGTTTGTTGAAGAACAGGGTGTCCCTTTAGAGGATGAATTTGATGAATTTGATCAGTGGGATGGGCAGTGCCAGCATATTTTAGTGTCTATCGATCATAAAGCAGTAGGCACGGGTCGTATTCGAGCAGTCGATGGAGTAGGAAAGCTAGAACGCATCTGCATTTTAGAGCCATTCCGTAAACTCGGATTAGGAAAAGTCATTATCCATTCCCTAGAGGAAATAGCGAAGGATATGAGTCTTTCTAAGGTTAAGCTTCACGGTCAAACGCACGCCGAGGGCTTCTACGCGAAACTTGGTTATCACACAGCCTCCGATCCTTTCATGGAGGATGGTATTCCCCACCTTTTAATGACCAAACAGTTAAATTAATTAGCTATGTTAAAGGTAAAGGTTGATTTTAAATACACATAAAAAATGAGCTAGGATATTTCCTCCTGGCTCATTTTGCTTTGATATTGATTTTTTACTAAGCACCTCGTTAGTTCAACAAAAAGAGTTTATTCGGAGGTCATGTATCTGAAACAGCTGATGCCTTTTTTGTTTCTTTGACTTTTTGGGTACTTAGGACAAAACTAAGAACTGCTGCAATGCTACAAACATACGGAAGGAAAGAGTATCCCCATTTAGAAATGACAAAACCACCAATCATTGAGCCAAGGGTAATACCAATATACAAAGCGGTATTATTCCACGCCATGACAATTCCTCGTTCGTTTGAATATTCAACCGCTAATCTTGCTTGGTATGAAGTAAATCCTGCATACCCAACTAAAGCCCATAAGAACAAGAAGAAATAGATCCAATCACCTGATGTGAAGAATATACCTAAACAAACAAATATTAGAGTCAAGAACATGAGCGTAACTTTCGATATATTCCTTTCTCCAAATCTATCTGTTAATTGACCACTTATAAGACTTCCTAAAACAGCTCCGATACCATAAAAAGTTATAGCTAATGCGATTTCTGTTGATGAGAATCTATTTTCAGAATAAAGAGAAGCTCCTAAGTAAACATAAAGAGCATACATTGAAATCGCCCAAAAGGTTGTAACACTTACCGAACCAAGTATTTTTAGCAAATTTCCTTCTAATAGATTCCTTGTTAAATAGATTCTAGGAACATATTTCCAGGTGTTGAAATTTACTACTGCCAATATAGCTCCTATAACAGCCATTATAACAAATACTGAACGCCAACCGAGAAAATGCTCTAATAACATACCGAATGGAGCTCCTGCCCAAAGAGCTGTTAAGTGTCCTGAAACAACAATCGAAAGCCATGTCCCTGTCCGATTTGGTGGTGCAGCATCTCCAATGATTGCGTAAATCAAAGGAGTAATTGAAGCAACAGATAAACCAGCTAAAATACGACTAACAATTAACCAAAAAAATGAAGGAGCAAAGGCAGTTAGTATGTTAGAAATGACGAACAACAATAAGCCAAATGTAATTAATGGTCTCCGTCCATTTTTATCTGAAAGCCATCCAAAGAAAGGAGCGGAAAAAGCATATGTGACTGCAAAAACTGTTACCATCCATCCAGTCATCGCTGAACTAACATTATAGGCTTCCGAAATGAACGGTAGTAAAGGAGATACTACAAATAAGTCAATACCCATTAAAAACAATGTTATCCAACCAACACTTAAACCTACCTTCCCACTAAACTCCATTACATCCCCCATTTATAATTATTGTTACATGTATATTCTTTAAAGCTATAAAAAGGACCTCTTGTTCAATCAAACTGCGACGTTAGCTTAAGTGTAACATTTCACAAACTAAATCGCCTCACGCAAAAACAACTCTAGCCTTTAACAGAGTTAATTAATTTAACTATTCTAAAAATAAATATTTTATGCTACAATACGATTAAATCTGTTTGGAGAAAGGATACAAAACTCTTATGCCAACATTTACTTTGTAATGGATTAACTAAATTGGATAGCACTTTTCCTAATTATTTTAACCAAGGGATTAGTCTGCCCATCTACCATTACAAAGGAACAAGAGCAAACTAGTAGTTTCGTATGCTTTTAGGGATCCTTTTAGGTTCTTTTTTTGTTGTACAAATTAATAACGATTCTAGCAAATGTCCAAACGGATGCAATTGTTCCTTTATCTTATAGAGGTGAAGGAAATGACCGTTATACATCATTATTGGGAAATTCTAAAAAAGGAAACAGTTCGTTCAGAGGTAAAGCATTGTAAAATGTGCGGGAGAAACTCTACGTTTACCGACACTAACATACGAAGACATAATTCTAATAGGAAGCATATATACCGATTTGCTATTTACAAATGTGAAAAAAACCATACATGGAATAAAAAGCCAGACATTTATAAAGCTTTTCGTAAGCATGAGAGGGTTTATGGACGAGAGCCTATACATCAAAAAAGCATTTTGACAGAAATACCCGTCCATCTTTATCTAGAAAATCGAGTATCGGAAGTTCATATAATGATTAAGTCTTTAGAAGGGGTGTATCGTATTGACTCTCTTCTTTCTCAACAAATACCTGATTGGAGTAGGACTGTTGTTGTTGATAAAATAAAAAGCGGTTCTATTTTGGTAAATGACCAATGCATTAAGCCAAGCATGAAAGTAATGCCTCATGACACTATTATGATTAAGCTAGTCTAAAATAGTGGTTCTAGCATGTAAAAAAGGAGGCTTGTGACCAACGTCCAAGTCCTCCCTTTTTTATTTCTTATGTCCACCAAGTAGGCCTGCACGCTTAACAGCAGTTCCAGCCTCCGTATAGGAAACTGCACGTAAAACAGCTGTTGAACCATACTTGTTCCGAAGATAATCCATCGTTTTTCCAAGCTTTCGTTCCTTCCACTTTCCTTCCTCAAAGAGGCTTAGCTGCATCGAGTTCTCGGGCTCTAGATTGGTGATCGAAATGGATAGCTTCCTTACCGGGCTGCGGTCGTAAAAGTCATCAAAAATCAGCTCGCAAATTTTGTAAATTCTCATGGTCGCATTCGTCGGTTCATCTATAGAGCGCGAACGATTGAATCCACCACCAAAAACTTCCTTACTATAACCGACCGATAGATGGATAGTGCGTCCAACCATATTAGCTTCTCTTGCTCGCCTTGCCACGTCCTCACACATTTCCAGTATGACTGCCATTACTTCTTTTTTCGTTCGATAGTCGCGAAACAATACTTGACCCTTTCCATAGCTTATCTGACCATCTACAATGGGTGCTCCCAGTTCCGAGAGATCTATCCCCCAGGCATGATGGTACAGCTGATTTCCCATCACCCCAAATTTTTCCTCCAGTACATCCAAGGAAGTGTTTGCGAGCTGCCCTACATTGAAAATCCCCATATTATTTAACGTTTTTTCCAATCGTGATCCTATCCCCCACATTTCACTTAACGGGGAAACAGGCCACAGCTTTTTAGGGATGTCTTTATACGTCCATTTAGCAAAGCCAGTTTTTTTGGCCTCCAAATCAAGTGCCAGCTTTGCCACAAGCATATTCGGTCCCAATCCTACTGCACATGGAAGCTGAAACTGATAATGCAGGCCATCCTGAATACGTTTGACTGTACGCTCAATTGGTCCCCAAAGCTTTTCAGTTCCTCCCAAATCAGCAAAGCATTCATCCACGCTGTACACATGAATAGATTCACTTGGGACAAACTGATTTAAATAACGTGTTATCTCCATTGAAACCCGAACAAAAAACTCCATTTTTGGCTCTAGCAGATGGATGGAAGGATCGTCTGGTATTTCAAATAATCTAGATCCCGTTTTTACACCAAACCTTTTTTTCATCGGAGGTGACGCAGCAAGCACAATACTCCCCTTCTGCTCCAAGTTTCCAATAACCGCAATAGGCGTATTCATCACATCAAGCCCCGCCTCTGCCGCAGCACAGCTTGCAAAAAAGCTGCGGATGTCTATACAAATAATGCTTCGATTTTCTAAGCCCTCATACATAAAAGCTTCTCCTCCCAAAAGAAACATTTGTTCTCCTTAGTATATTACAAACGTACGTTCTTATTCAATGGTAATGTAGACCATTGGAGGAGGAGGTGTATCGGACTGGCTGACCTTTGTTGGGATCGCCATTTTAAATTTAAAAACTCATTACAATTACGGGTTTACTTGTGAGGTGCAAAACGTAAAATGACCGTCTTAATAACACAGTATTTCACAAAATGAATCACAGTATATTTCAAAGATAAAAAAGGTTGCAACAAAAGTCTCTTCAAAATACAATATAGCTTTTTTCCGCTACGGCTGGCGCTTTCTGCGGTGCACGATTTCAATCTCCTCGTCGCTTTGCTCCAACCAATGAGAAGAGAGGAATTATTTTTTATTAGAAATCAGTTATCTTAAAAAAGTAAAGACATGAAATCAAGTTGCTGATCTCACGTCTTTTAATTTATTGACTAGTTATGTCACAGATCTTTTCTATCTTTTTTAACGAATGCCTCAATTAGTTGATTTATTACAAAATAATTTCTTCCCCGATACTTATAGCACGAAAAGGATTTCTTTCCTTTGATTTTAACGATTCAATAAAGTCTGGAGTTAAATCCTCTTTGTTAATAATTATTGTTGTAGAACCAGATACTAAACCGTTTAAAAAAATGGGTTCAACAGATTCTGGATTCTTAAGTCGCTGATAAAAAAAACTGTCTAAAACAATAGTTGCATAACTAAAATCACCTGTATAATTAATGAATTGAAAGTTAACTTCAAAAATAAGGTCATCATTGTTTTCCTCTATCTCATAGTTGAAACTTTTTACTTCTGCACTTTTATTAGGAAACAAAATCCATACTAAGCACAATAAAAAAATCACAGATATAATGAAAATTAGTACTTTGCTTCTCTTCAAAAATTTACCCCCATTTTATTAACCTGCCCGATTAGCGCAAGAACACCATTTTACAATCTTTCCAGTATCCGTGATATCATTTTAACATAAATATCCATTGCCCTTCGTGTGTAATTGACTTACTAAATCCCAAAAATTAAATCAGTAAAAACGCACTGTGAATTACATTATGAATTCAAGCGCGCTTTACTATGTGTTTACTATGTTTGCGCCTCTGAAGTAAACTCATTAGTTACAACATAGGATTGTCTTTGTTCTGAGCCTAGCTTCATTCATTCTACGTAGTGACCTCTGGCTTACATGAGAGGAGGTTAATAGGTTTTCCTAGACTTTCTGCTTTTCCTTACCCTCTTGTAAAAGCTGCATTTTTTCTTGCAGCTGTTGCTTATTCCATTCCACGATGTCCTCAGATACAAACGCCACTTTCTTTCTCTTTGGTATTCTGACTTGTCCATTCACAGCCCGAGTATAACCTTCTATCATGGCGGAAATTGCTAAGATAACTAAGGCAAAGCATATAGCAGGACCTAGTGGGAGCCAAGGCACACCTTGTAGATATCGGAAAGATGATCCAAAAAGTCCAGCCCATTCATAGGCAATCGATTTTGGAGGGTCTCCAAACATAGGATCATAGCTAACTGCCGTACCTCCAATATATAATTGCAACAATCCTAGATGTGTGAACACCACTAATGTTTCTACTACCTGTTGGCCATATAAAACAAATAACTTCTCTCTCATCATTGGAAATAGATGACGAGTAATAATTCTTGGTCGGCCGGCACCCAGTGTTTTAGAAGCTAAAACATATTCCTCCTGATAGAGAAGGTTAGCCTCATTACCTATAAGTGAAGCTACTATCGGTACCGTAATGATTGCCATTAATACCACTTGAATAATAATTCGCTCCCATACTGTTGTAGAAAATCCCTCCATCGGCTCCCATAACACAGGGTAAAGCATTAGATAAGAAAAGATCGTCATGGGAATATAATGTAGAGGATCAATAGCACTGTTAATAAGCGTACGTCTCTTCTGCCAATAAGTACCGATTGCAAACCCTAACGGTACTGCGATGAGCATTCGGACAGCTGCAACACCCATTGCCGATATGATGGTATATTTTGCACCAAGCATGATTTTAGCAAACATGTCATAGCCATACTGATCCGTCCCAAGTGGATGCATCCAGCTAGGGGATAGTGGCGCAGCTTCTATAACTCTGCCATTCTCCATTAAAAAGTAGGTTTGCTTCGGATCTGGTCCAAAAATCCATTCAAATATAAAACTGCCTAATAAAAAGAAGGCTAATATAATAAATCCAAACACAAAATAAGGCTGTCTCCACACTGATTTTTGCTTCATCCTATTGCTCTCCCCTTGTTCACATGACGTAGAAAATACCATTCACCAAAGCTATACAGGAGGAACACTGGGAAAAAGAAGCTACACACTGTTATAAAAAATAACTCTCCAGTTATATTGGCACTCAAATAAAACATAATACCTGGCATGTTAAACATACGTTCTAGGATAAATAAGTTGGAAAGCATAAACCACATCGTTTTTTTCGATTGAAAAAAGATACTAATAATCGCATTTCTAAACATATGTATGAGTAAAATAATCAATTTGCCGAATCCAAGCGATCTTGCAAGCTCTGTATACATTTTCCGTTCCTCTGCCTCAAAAGTAAGCATGCTCAATCGGTAAAGCTGAACCATCGGAAGAATCATCAAGCATATTACGGGAAGCAAATAAATTTTCTCCCCACCTGTAACGGCGATTTTCATGAATATCCCTGTTTGCTTATGGATGATAATCACGAGAAGCTGAATGAGCAAAACAATCAATATATCCGGTAAAGATTCTAAAAAGAAAAAAACAGTTTTAATCCGCTGTCTAACTCGTTCTTTACATAACATAGTGATCACAGTAAAAAATAGAGCTAACAGAACAGCCACTATAAGTGCCAAAAATAAAGTCTCGAGAGAATATTGGATGTATTCTCCAATATGCAAACCCGCATATTTTTCTAATAGTTTACTTAAAGGAAACAATCCAAATAGGTGGTCTCTATATTCTTTCCACCAAAACTCCCCTTGCTGGAAGCCTGTAATTAACAACGGTAATCCACTAATCAGTACAATACCAATAAACGCAACACCTAGCTGAAACATCCATCTCCAAAAAACTTTCATAATAATCCCCCGTGACTAAAATTTACGATGAAATTATCATATCACAATAATTAACGAATAAAAGAGAATTTTCAGGAGACTCAATATATTTAGAGGAAAAAGGTAGTTTTTAGTTTTAATTGTTAGATGCTTCACTTAAACTATGATTCCTAACAATCTCTGTAATGGGTAAATGGTTAACTTTGAAGTTTATGGTGAAGAGGAAGGTTTTATCCGACTATGTCGAATAAGTTAATATATGTAAAGTAATGAATATAAGTGGCATTACTCAATTCTGGAGCGACACTCAACGGTGTAGTTTATCTATGGGGGATTTTATATGATAAGCAAAACAAAAAACTCTAAATATCTAGATTTCAACAGCTATTTCAAGAAATTATTTCCCTATATCTTTATCCCAACTTTATTAGTATTTCTGATAAGTGATTCTTTCATTACAGATAATCCGTTTAAGGAATTAGAGGATTATGGTTCATTTTTATTTGTAAGTTTATTTTCCTTATTAATGGCAACTATATTAAGCTCAGTAATAATTAGTCTTATCTGGGCTTTTACTAAAAAGGTCGACTAAATTGAATAACTGTGTTTTTATTAAAACACCACAATCAAAAAATGAGCTTGGAGTACGTGGTCCAGCTCATTTTTTGCGTCATTTAATATAACGTTCAGAAAAATAATCTATAAATTATTGGCTAACTTTTTTCGGGAGTAACTGTGAGAACCTTAGTTTCTTTCCCATATTCTAAACGAATAGTTTTTCTTGCCTCAATTGGTGATCGGGCGTTCACCGGTATAACCTCTACTACTCCATTCACTTCCATCTCCACTAAAAAGCATTTTGCACCACATTTCATATTAAACCCTCCTCAAGCATTACTTTAAATTTATCTAAAAAGAAACTTTTAATCAAAAATTAGGATCATCGAATAGATAGTTTAGAAACATGTGACCTCGAGTGAATTACACTCAATTTATGGGACACTTATCATATTTTATGGGCGAGTTTTCACTGTTTATGGGACACTCTCCAACCATTTACGGGCGCTTTCCTTATTTATGGGACACTTCTTAATCTTTATGGGACATTATTTCATATTTTACGGGCGAGTTTTCACTGTTTATGGGACACTCTCCAACCATTTACGGGCGCTTTCCTCGTTTATGGGACACTTCTTAATCTTTATGGGGCACTATTTCATATTTTATGGGCGAGTTTTCACTCTTATGGGACACTCTCCATTCATTTATTGGCGCTCATACGGGGAGACTCCAAATGGTTAGGATTGTTCTATCCTTTAAAAAGGAATTCTGACATTTCGGTAGAATAAATATAAATACCACTTATTAGTCTAAATTGCTTTGCTCAAGGAGGACTTAATACATATATTAATAAATGGAGGTGATTTTCAATGAAGGAAGTAAAAGAGCAGCTTATACATAGCTGTAACTATTTAGAGGAAAGAGAATTAGTTCAACTAAAAAGTGCCATGGATTTTGCTGAAAAGGCGCATGTTGGCCAAACACGAGCAACTGGTGAACCTTACATTATCCACCCTTTCGAGGTGTGCCTGATTTTGTCCGAATACAAGGCGGACATAACGACTTTAGTCTGCTCCTTACTTCATGATGTAGTGGAAGATACAACAGTTAATCTCAAGGAAATCGAGCTTTTATTTGGAAAAGATGTCGCCTTTATCGTGGATGGGTTAACGAAGTTTGAAAAAGGTACGTTTGAAAAAGAGGAGTATAGTGCCATTAATATGGAGAAGCTCCTATCCTATGCTATTCAAGATATACGAATAGCAGCTATTAAACTAGCAGATCGTTTGCATAATATGAGAACCCTGGCTATCAAAAGAACGGAAAAGAAAATTCCCTATTCAAACGAAACACTTCTTTATTTTTCACCATTAGCAGAAAGAATAGGGTTGTTTACACTCCAAAGGGAGTTGGAAGAGCTAGCCTTCAGCTATTTGCATCCGGAACGGTATAAGCAATTTCGAGAGAAGATAAATAACTATACAAAAGTTTATGAAGAATCATATGAGGAATTTATTACTAAACTAATGAAAGAGGATACTTCACACATAATTACCAAACATAGATGGATTAATATCCCCTTATTTCAAGGGTACAACTTGTTAAGTGAAGGATTTTACCTTTCTGATATGTTTACTGTTCACATTACCATTGATTCTACCTTCAACTGCTATACAGCTCTTGGTCTCGTGCATTCCACATTTGAAACAATGCCAGATCATTTTGTAGACCAAATTGCCATTGAAAAACACCCCTTTATCAAACAGCTCAAAACAAAGGTTAGGGTAGCTGGGATTCCAATGACAATTGTTTTACAGGATAGGCAAACACAATACTTCTACCAGAATGGGATATTCGCTTGCTTAAAGACCATTGATTCTACAACACTAAGTACCTCTCTTTTAGGGAATTCGATTCCTTTTGCTAAATCCATTACCAATAACCCAATTGCATTTTGTGAGCTAGTCTCTTTAGAACTTTTTTATAAAGAAATAGAAATATACACACCAAAAATGGATATTATTAAGTTACCAATTAACTCCAACATCATTGACTTTGCATATGCACTTAATCCGAATTTGGCAAATAAACTAGCCTTTGCCAAAGTAAATGGCAAGATAAGCTCACTTCAAACAATTTTAAAGGATAAAGATATAGTAGAGCTCCATGTGAAAAATAAAATCACCGCTAATGCAAAGTGGCTTCATTTTGTGAAAACATCAAAGGCTGTTAAAGAAATAACCGATATCGTGAATGATGAGACAAACCCTGCCTAACATTCCATAAGAGTCTAGCAATCTTATGGCGTGTTAGGCTAGTTTGCGATTAATACTATACTGTTTAATGATTGAACATTCTTATTTGAAGCTTTCTCTAGTAAGGCATAATAACTCTGAATTAGCGTCTGTATTTTAACGGGAGAACGATTAAATTTCTCTCTCACTGATATCGCATAATCTACTTCCCATTTGCCATCTTGTAGGAACGATGCATCCACATTTTTTGAGTCAACTAGGTTCCAACCTGATTCTTTCAGCATATTCTTAAGTTGTTGCTTGTGAAAAACATTTTGGATATTACCCTCGTCTTCAAACTGTTCTGCATATATTGCTAATATGCTCGCTGAGTAAAAATGGGCAAGCTGCTCTGGCTTAGTCCATTCTAAATCCCACTCAGCGATACATATGCGCTTAGCTACCTTCTTTAATCGTTTAAGATAAGAAAGCAATGTAGCAGGTTCTTGAAAATACCAAAGACAGTGAGAGAGAATAGCTACATCGTATGTCTCTTCTATATTCATCATGAGGAAGTCTGCTTCTAAATCAAAAGATACTCGGTTACCTATTGGGGAGGATTTTATAAAGTCAGTTGCTTCTCCTAAGGTTATGGGTTTACCGTAATCTCTGCCAGCAATATCAATTGCCATTACAAATCCTGTTTCACCTACTGCATCTGCCAATGCAACTGTGGTATCACCTTGACCACACCCGATTTCTAGCACTCTCATGCCCTTTTCAATATTAAATGCCTGTACTAGCCCTAGGCGATGTTGAAGCTGTATACGTTGAATAGAAGAATTTCCTACTGTCTTCATATAAGTTAATAATTTTTCCATTTTCACTACCCTTTCACTAAAGTTTAGGTGAAAATAAACAATAGTATGAATTAATGTAATATACTTACTTTATCATAATTTAAAAATAAAAGGAGGAGCAAAATGATCAAGAAGTTACTGGATGAAACTCAAAATATCAGCTACTTTGTTTACTTAACTAACCGAGGAGATGCCTTCCCTAAAATAGGTGATAGCCTAGAGGAAATCTATACAAACCTTCGAGAAGAAGTTTCTATGGGTTACACGGATCTGTGGGTATTGAAGAGAGTTGGATTGCTGAATAAGCATGATACATTCTACTTTTCAGAAAACGATCGAACTGCAGATGACGAATTAAAAAGAGCCCAATACCTTCCTGAAAAGATTTATATCACATTCACCTTTGTACAAATTAACGAAGCAACTTCTCCTATGTACACCAATTCAGGCGGCACTATGACCCACCTCACTTATGAAGAGGCAGAAGAGTATGCTGTTAAACATATTGATAAAATGAAACAGAAATATCCAGAAAGAGAGTTTTATGTTTTATATGCTCGTTTAGTGGAAAGAAATACTTGGCATTAATAGAGACTTGAAAAGGGACCATTCGCGAAAGAATGTCCCTTTTTTTAGTTTTTATTCGAGTGCTATTTCAATCTCATGACCACCAATCGTCACACTTATACCTGATACTCTTTGTTGCTTAACGATAAGCTGATTCATTAATACACTTTGTTCTAGCAATGGATAAAAACTGTTTATGATTGCATGCATCTCGGCAGTTGTGTGAAGGCTGATATTTACTCTTTTTTCTACAGGTAAAAGCAACTGCTTCCGATAGGATTGGATTGCTCTAATTAACTCGCGCATCCACCCCTCACGTATCAAGGCTTCCGTTAATGTCACATTTAACACAACGGTCATATCATTACTAGCGCCATAAGCAAAGCCATCCTTTACTTTTTTCTCTATTAAAACGTCTTCTAGTAAAACAAGATTTTCTTCTAACTTTATACTTCTATTTTGAATAAGCTCGCTTACCTGACTAGATGTTAAGTTATTTAGCCTCATATTAATACTGTTAGATTGATTGCCATACTTAGCAGCTGATTTTTTAAAATCTAGTTTCACCGTTGAAGTAAAATATTCTTCTCCGCTATTAAGCGGATGAATCTCCTTGATATTTAGCTCTTCCATTATAATATTTTCATATGCACTCCAATTTATTGGCTTGCTGCTCATCACAAACAATTGTGCTAGTGGCTGCTTTACTTTTATAGCAAGACTGTTGCGAATACTTCTTCCTAGTTCAACAACCTGTAATACTTCACCCATTTCCTGCTCGAGTAATTGATCGATTAGGGATTCATCAGACTGTGGGTAATCCGTAAGATGGACACTTTTTCCGGTAAGTGCCACGTATATCTCTTCAGCGATAAAAGGTGTAAATGGCGCAAGTAATTGGCTTACTTTAGTCAATACCTCGTAAAGCGTTTCATATGCTGCTACCTTATCGTTATTAAGACCACTTGACCAAAAACGTTCCCTCGATCTTCTTACATACCAGTTGCTTACTTGTTCCACTAAACGCGCAATATCTCTGGCTGCACTCGTAAAGTTAAACTCATCTAATTTAATGTTAACGTTACGAATTGTACTATGAAGGCAGGACAGAATCCATTTATCTAATGTTGTTTGCTGAAGGGCTTTATCTCCCGTTACAACATATTTATCTAAAGTAGTATAGAGCGTATAAAAATGATAAACATTGTCTAGTGTATCAACCAGCTTAGATTTTGCCTCTTGAACAATTCGTTCAGAAAATCTTTTTGCATTCCAGGGGGCACTGTCAACGAGTAAAGCCCATCTCAGCGAATCTGCCCCATAGTGTTGGATCAGCTCAACGGGATCCAACGCATTTCCTTTGCTTTTAGACATCTTTTGGCCGTTCTCATCTAAAATATGCCCAGTGGAAAGAACACGCTTATATGGTGATTTGCCTGTAAACAGTGTAGAAACAGCCAAAAGACTATAAAACCATCCTCTTGTTTGATCAATCCCCTCTACGATCAAATCTGCTGGAAACTGTTTAGAGAATAGCTTCTCATTCTCAAATGGATAATGATATTGGGCAAATGGCATAGAACCGCTGTCAAACCATACATCAATCACCTCAGGAGTTCTCCTCATAGTTCCAGCACACGAAGGGCAACAGAGACGAACATCATCTACGTATGGCTTGTGGAGCTCAATACTTCCTAGAGGATGTAGCGAATACTTGCTTAATTCTTCTATACTCTTAGGGGCGAGCTCAAGCTTACAATTGCTGCATTCCCACACATTAAGTGGGGTGCCCCAATAACGATTACGACTGATATTCCAATCGACCATTTGCTCTAAAAAGTTGCCGAACCTACCATGTTTGAGGTGCTCTGGATGCCAAGATACGGATTCATTATTAGCTAAAAATTGTTCTTTTAAGGCTGTAGTTTGTATAAACCAGCTTTCCATTGCGTAATAGAGCAATGGGGAATCACAGCGCCAGCAATAGGGATAGCTATGCTCGTATTTTTCCTTGTAAAACAGTAGCCCTTTATGGGAGAGTAATCGTATAATCTCTAAATCACACTCTTTAACAAAACGTCCTTCCAACCCCTCGACGGCTATTGTAAACCTCCCTCTTTCATCTACTACATGAATAAAAGATAAGCTATTTTCCTTCATCACTTTGTAATCTTCTTCCCCATACGCTGGTGCGATATGGACAATACCAGTTCCGCTATCACTTGAAACATAATTTGCGGTAACTACTTTATATCCCTTTTTTACATGTACAAGATCAAAAAGTGGGGTATAGGAAAGACCCTCTAATTCTGCCCCCTTTAAGGTGGAAAGAATCTCATATCCATCTTTCAAGACTTTTTTAACTAAATCTCTTGCGAGGATATATACCTCCTCCCCTTTCTTCGCTCGAACATATTCAAGCGAAGGATTAACCGCTAGGGCTACATTTGCCGGCAGTGTCCAAGGAGTAGTAGTCCATCCAAGAAAATACTCATTCTCTTTATGTGTAAGTTTAAACTTAACTATTGCTGATAAGTCTTTAACCGTTTTATACCCTTGAGATACCTCATGTGAACTTAAGGTCGTTTGACAACTAGGACAATATGGGGAAACCCGATGACCTTTTTGCAGCAGACCTTGATCATGTATAGTACCAAGGATATTCCATACACTTTCAATGTAGCTATTACTCATCGTCATATAGGGGCTATCCATATCGACCCAGTATCCCAGCTTTTCTGTGAAGTCACGCCATTCCTTTTCATAAACAAATACACTTTCCTTACATTTCTTGATAAATGCTTCGACCCCATAGTCTTCTATATCCTTCTTACCAGAAATACCAAGCTGTTTTTCTACGCCAAGTTCAACTGGTAGCCCATGGGTATCCCAGCCCGCTTTTCGAATGACCTGATAACCCTTCATTGTTTTATATCTAGCGACCAGATCCTTTATCGTTCTGCCGAGGGCATGCCCTACATGTGGCAAACCGTTCGCTGTAGGAGGACCTTCGTAAAACACAAATGTAGGATTTCCATCTCGTTGCTCAATAGATGCTTGAAATACATTATGCTCCTCCCACATTTTTCTTATCTGCTGCTCGCGTTGTAAAACCGTCTTCTTTAAGACCTTGTTAACCATCTGATATCACTCCACGTTCAAATTAATAAAACATACAAAAAACCCGCCCCAGTAAAGGGACGGGTTTAACCGTGATACCACCCTAATTCCATTGAAATCTTCACCTCAATAGCACTTAGCCACGTACAAGCATACGCGTTCCTTTTAACGGTAGACACCCGATCACACTTACTTAGTTCAGTGCGACTTCTCAGAGAGGATTTTCAAAAATAACCTAAACACCGACTTTCAGCATAGCATCGGCTCTCTTTGGAATAGATTTATCTTTTACTTTTTCTCATCAACGAATTTGTATGGTTTTATTGTGGATAAATTTATCATGTATGTAAAACGAATGTCAATAGGATTATTTGTTACTTAGCGAAAAATATAAATATTCGATCTTTTAGTTCGTTTCAAATGTTACTGATCCAAGGAACAAGCTTATTCTCTAAGCGCATAATAAATTAGAAAGTCTACCCATTCTTCCTCTTCCATAGAAAACTTCTCTCGTGTGCACTCGTATTTAAAGCCGGCTCTTTTAGCAAGAGTTTCGGACGGTCTATTATCAACATTAATATGAAGTTCAATTCGTTGGAACTTTAACGAGTCAAAAAAATATTTTTTAGCTTCTCTCACACTTTCGACTCCATACCCCTTTTTCCAATATTGGTTATGAATAGAATATCCCATCATAGCCCATTGATAATCCATCCTAAGAATTGTGATTAGTTCTACCTTTCCGATATTAACTCCATCCTCTTTTCTAAAAATACCCATTATATACATTTCATCGTTCTCTTGAGCCTTATTAAAACCTTTGATCCAATCAGAGAACCATTCATTAGACGCCTTCTCCATTATTTTGTATCCTTCGTCATATTTATATTGAGAAGGTAATCGATTATTAAATCCATTTGACCAGCTCTCATAATCTTCCTCATTAAATGTTCTGAGGATCAAGCGATCAGTCTCCAAATATAATTCTTTCATCGCTATCCCCCTCCGCACACTATTTTGGTACCAAAATATTCAAAACTAAAACGTGATGGTTGTATTTAATTTATTCTCTAAAATTCAAATAATCTTTTCTCCGTTAAGCCCAAATTCAAGTATAAATAATTAAAACCCGAATAGGCCCATTTGTTACATGTCCACTATTCGGGTTACTCTTCCAATGTATTGTTTAAATGTGGTTAAAGTTATGTTGCATATACGAAATCTCCATCATCTTCATCTTGGATCTCACCAACAATTTCTGATAATATATCCTCCATTGTAACTAGACCCACGATAACTCCTTTACCATCTGTTACAATGGCCATGTGCTTACGCGTTTGTTGCATTTTTAAGAATACCTCTTTAATAACTGTTGAATTTTTAAATCTTGGGATGTCATGGATGAAGAATGTCACGTCATTAGAACGTCCAGCAGCGATATCCGTTAACATTTCCTTTGTGTTAATAAATCCAATTACGTCATTCTTCTTTTTTAAAACGTCAATGACTGGATAGCGTGTATATTCGAACTCTTCAATGACCGCCACCATTTGCTCAAGCGTTTGCTGTTTTTCTAGCATAATCACCTCTGACCGGGGAATCATAATATCCTTTAACTGACGAGTATCAAATGCAAATATATTTTCCAGGTAAGCAAGTTCGGTTTGGTTGATTTCTCCACCTGCAAAGCTTTGTGTAACAATCATTTTCAATTCTTCTTCAGAATACACTTCGTCATGTCCCGCAGGCTTTACACCAAATATTTTTAATAACGAACGAGCGGAACCATTTAAAGCTGAGATAAACGGCTTAGAAACTTTCCCGAACCAATAAAGAGGTGGTGCTAAAAGAAGTGTCATTTTATCAGCATATTGAATTGCTAATGTTTTTGGCATTAATTCACCAAGAACTACGTGTAAAAATGTAACAACCGATAACGCTATGGCATAGGAAAGTGCGGTTGAAAGAGCTTCACCTAAATTTAAATATTCAAATACTGGTGCTAACATTTTTTCAACGGTTGGTTCTCCAAGTGCTCCCAATATTAGAGCTGTCACTGTTATACCTAGCTGACACGCTGATAAATAGTAATCTAAATCTTGTGTAACTTTCTTGGCGACGACTGCTTTTTTATTTCCCTCCGAGATAAGCTGATCAATTCGTGACATACGCACTTTTAAAATCGCGAATTCTGCCCCTACGAAAAACGCTGTCAATAAAATAAATAATGTGATTAAGGCTAAGTTTAAAATAATTATACCGTCCAATTAACTCCCTTATGGAAAGGGATTCACCTCCATTAATAATTAATCGTAATTATTGTTTAAAATAATTTTGTTTGAAGATCACTTCTTTAATATGGTAGTTTTCTACTTCACCAATAACCCATAGATGATCACCGTGCTGTATTTCCATTCCTTCTTTAACTTCGGATGTGTTTTTAAAACCTTCATTTAGTGCCCAACCACCAATTGTATCGATATCTTCACTATCCTCGAAATCAATACCAAAGCGATCCTCTAATTCTTCTAATAATGTTCGGTTGTTAATTGTATACTCGTTTTCGCCCGTCTTACGAATTTCATCCACTTCATCCGCATCAAATTCATCACGAATTTCTCCAACGAGCTCTTCTAGTATATCTTCCAACGTTAAAATACCAGCGGTACCACCATATTCATCGACAGCTACCGCAATATGTACACGCTCCTCCTGCATTTTTAATAATGCATTTTGAATCGGTGTTTGCTCAAACACAAATGGAATCGTGCGAACAAAATCACTCAAATCAGCAGGACGATTCGTTACTATGCGACTAAGTAACTTATTTGCATTTACAAAGCCAATAATTTTATCTTTATCGTTTTCCTCAACGACTGGATAACGAGTGTAATTATGCTCATCTAAAATCGATACTATTTCTGTAGTATTCATATCCCTATCAATAGCAACGAACTCTGGGCGAGGAACCATAATGTCTTTGACAACTCGCTCATCAAAGGCGAATACATTCTCCATATATTCCAATTCCTGCTTATCAATTTCCCCACCTTGGAAACTTTGAGACATGATTATTTTAAGCTCTTCTTCTGAATAGGCTTGATCTTCGCTAGCTGCTTTTACCCCTACAGCACGTAATAGAAATCGTGAAGTACCATTTAATGCTCTAATAAACGGATACATTACTTTACCGAAATAATATAGACTTGGTGCCAACATTAATGTGACTTTCTCCGAAAATTGAATCGCTAATGTTTTTGGTGCCATTTCCCCAATAACGACATGTAAGTAACTTACAATCGCAAGTGAAATACCATAAGATAAAATATTCATTACAGTTTCAGGGGTATTGAGCCATTCAAAAATAGGATACATTAAATGCTTAACGTAAGGCTTTGTAAAAGCCCCTAACCCAATAGCTGTGATTGTAATACCTAACTGACACGCTGATAAGTAATAATCAAGGTCACTTACAACTTTCTTTGCAATCTCAGCTTTCTTATTACCTTCTTCGATTAACTGATCAATTCTGGATTTGCGGATTTTGACTACTGCAAATTCAGCTGCTACGAAAAATGCTGTCAAACCTAAAAAAATGATTAATAAAATGATATTTAATATACTCGAGTCCAATATGTTCCCTCATTTCGAGGGATTCACCTCCGTTATTTTTAATACTCTCTTGTTATATGACTCTTAAAAAATCTTATCTAGTATATTATAACGAAAACCATCACGTTATGGTTTCAAAAAAACAAATTTTTTTCATCTTTCTCAATTTTCTAGCCGAATTACTTCATTTTAATCAGTATTTAGGCTTTTCCGTACAAATAACATAGACACCCACCTGTAATTGCACAGGTGGGTGATATAAGTTAAATATTTATCCAAAGTCCATGACTAGACTTTTACTAGTTTGTATTTCCAGACGATGTTGGTCGAGGTGCTTCTTCTTCAGCAAATGTAGAAGTTCCAAAACTAAATAAGACCGTTAAAGTTACTAAGCTTAGAATGAGTAATTTTTTCATTTTATAAATCCTCCCACTTTGTAATAGATTTTTTTCTAAACAATATTTCATTCGCCTTTTGATAATAAAGGTTCGCTGCTTTAAATCTGCTATTCCTATAGTAGTAGTCCGCTAAAAGAATAGAGTACTTTTGAACATGTCGATCGTCATGGACTTTTTCAAAATAATTAATACCTTTTTTAACAATAGCTTCAAATTCCTCCGAATTATTATGAAGAGCCTGGTATATGTGAAGATGGTGTATGTAAGATTTAATATTGCTTCTTTGCTGAATGCTAGCCTCGTCCATTTTATTGAAACCCGCTTCACACCAGCTAAGGACCCTTTGATGGTCGTTTTGCTTGGAATATTCTTTGACAATGGAAAGTGTGGTTATCATATAACCTTCCACCTGCTGAGGACCTTCCTTATACGATAGACTAAGTGTATAGTACTCAATTGCCTTTTCATGATTTTCTTGGATAGCCTGGAGAGATCCTAAATTTTGATAAAGCATGCCTTTGTATTGAGTTAGCTTATAATCCATAGCCAGCTTTTTTGCTAAGTTATAGTTTTTTTCTGCTTCTTGATAATTTTTCATATTTTTATAGGCCATGCCAGTAACTATATAGCTATCAATTGCCCGTTCAAAGAGTAGATTATCCTTGTAATATTTAAGTGATTTACTAGAATGGTTAATGGCATTAAAGTACTCGTTACATTTAAAGTAGCTTAAGCTTATAACATTATGAAAATCGGCGAGTTCCCATTCTTCAAAAGAGCTATAGTTTACCAGCTTCAGAGCATCCTCGAGCTTTTCTAGTGCAGTACAATATTCTGCGATTAAATAGTTATATATTCCAAGATTTAAATTTAGAAGAAACCTTTGTTTGTCATCAAAATCGGCTTCCATTTTTATTAGGACTTGGTAAATCGGATAGATTTGAAGGACTTCCTCATTAATAATCAACATCAATCGAAACATGTATAAATTGTAACTGTAAAAATTTTTTAAATTGGTAAAATTAATCTTCCGCGATGTATATTGCTGCAGGCGTTCCCTGACCATTTCTTGATCTCTACTTAAAATAGCACTTTTATATAGTGCATATAAGTCTTCAATAACTTTGTTTTCTTCTTCCAGTGGTATTTCTTCTAGCATCAAGTTCAATCGTTTTAACAATGGCTGTGCTACATCTTCGCTAGGTATCGTTGAATTACTTTCTATCTTGCTTAAATAGGAAGTTGAACAAATCCCTTTGGCCAAAACCGTTTGTTTAATATTCCGATTTAACCTTTCCTGCTTAATTATGAGACCAATACTACCACCCATCGGAAGTCACCTCCTTGCAATGTAGTATAGGTTATAATTCTCTTTCCATTGCTGAATTCCTTTTTTTATTTTTTCGACTTTTTTCTACATCCCTATAAATAAAGAAGAAAAACATAGCGAAAATCAATATTTTGTACAATAATTCACTTAAAAAAAGAAATTCTTATTATAGCGCCTTAAATAATAATACTTTTTTCTTTTTATTTCACAACAAATATTAGTATATTTCTTATCCAAATTTTAGTAATATTTAGGATATACAATTATAAATTTTACTTTTATTTCAAAAACATTTCAAGGGAGTTGTAAAAAATAATAAAAAAATCCCTTTATATGAGAACAACAAGTCACTCGTTGCTAAAGTCCCTTTTTCCTTAGCGCCAGCCAAGTATTACATTCTATTTTCAAGGGGGGAATGTTAAAAATGGTTACTGGTAATAAAAAGATTATAGAAGAGTTTCTCAGCTACCCTGACAATCAAAAGATGCTTGAAGAATATCAATACACCAATAGCCAAGAGATTAAAAACAAATTAGATAGAGAGTTTAAAAGATTTTACCAAAATATCCGTATCTTAACCTATGTGATTAAGGTATTACATTTTGAAAGTAAACGATTTGATCAAAAGGAGCGTCTTCACAGAAGGAGGAATATTTTATCACTAGATGGTGATGAAAAAATATCAGTTATTTATCATGAAAGATTTTTTACAGACTTTATTGGATTCTCAGATGACATATCAGACCACATCTCGTCTGATAAATTATTTTTTAGTATAAGAAAGCTTTCAGAACGACAGAAGAAAATATTATCACTCGTCTTTGTAAAACAAATGACCGACCGGGAAATTGCACATTATTTTGGCATTTCACAACAAGCGGTTTCAAAATCAAGACGAAATATAATCGAAAACATTCGAAAGGAGCTTACGTATGATTGAAGCTAGCAATATTGTTCAGTTGCTTGGCAACTTCGGCTTTCCAATTGTAGTCTCCATTTATTTACTTCACCGTTTTGAAAATAAGCTGGAGGCACTAGAAAATTCACTGCACAATCTATCCAATACTGTCGTTCATAACCTAGAAAAGAAAAAAGGGGGGAAATAAAATGGACGAAGCTGAAATTTTGAAGCTTCTTAAACAGCTAGAGCCTAAAATGGAAAGTGTTTTATATCAAACAAGCTTTGAATACAGAGAAGACCTGGAGCAGGACTTAATAGAAAAGATACTAAAAATTATCAATAACAAGGTTACGCAAGAGGTGCCGGGATTCTTTGAGATGAATAGGAGATGAGATTATATTTTTAACTTTCCACAACTTTTACTCATTGACCTTTAACACCCTTCCTTGCAAGTATGGGTGTTAAAGGATTTTAAGCTTCTTCATAAAACCGCATATGTTGCTTGTCCTCTTTATAATACTTCAAACGATCCTCTAATGTACCGGTATGATACTCGAATTTATGCCCATCTGGATCTGTAAAATAAATGGACTGCTTATCTCTTTCCTCTCTCTTTCGCGAAGGAAGGATTGTCACGTTTAATATTTCTAGTCTTTTACAAATATCCTGGAAGTCCTTTTCGTCTACGGTAAATGCAATATGCGTATAGGAATATTTTATATCATTTCTAGGTATATGTGGCTCTTCATTTAAAGCTAACCATATTCCATTTACGTCAAAATAAGCGGTGCTATTTCCAACTACTAATAGTTTTGCATTCAACACCTCTTTATAAAACTGTATGGACCTTTGAAGATTAGAAACAGAAAATAATAAATGGTTAATGCCCTTAATATCCATGTAGTACCTCTTCTTCTGATATTCTTTTAACATCCCTCAATTTTCTACCTTCAAATGACAACTGATAAATATCAGGCATCTGGAGCTGATCCCAGAAAGCTAAATTATATTTGACATCAAAATAATTCATGATTAAAACCATTATATTACCATGAGTTCCAATCACCACGTTTTTATCCTGCCATTCATCTAATACCTGCAATAAGGACGTTACACCTCTATCCTGTGCAACTAGATTTGATTCCCCTCCCTCCCATGAAAAAGCTGGTTCTTCCCATACCTTTGCTATTGCTTCATCAAAATTCGGAACCGGATGTTCTGATAATGTTCTTTCTCTAAAGCCTTCTACTAGCTCGATCGTCAAATTAAATTGCTGTGCCACTTTTTCTACAGTTTGTATAGCCCTTTTATAAGGACTAGATATAACATGGTCAATATCATGGTGCATTAACAAATTCGCAACAAGATTGGCATCATTTAAACCTCTAAGAGATAATGGTCCCCCTACCTCGTCTGTTGAATAGGTTGAATGTGCGTGTCTTACAAAATAGATGTTAGTCATTAGAGACCCCTTCCTCCTCAAGTTATAAATAATGATTTTCGCTCTCGGTCGGTCCTTTTACGCGGTATTGGCGAAAACCATCAACCCAGACTACGAACGTGTTGGATAATTCATCTGTCTCACCCAGCACCTTTAGTTGCTGCAATCAATATAAACATTAAATAAATCATGTTACATATAAGCTGCTATTCATTGGCTGAAATAACTTAAAGAAACGTTATTTAGCTTTCTCACTCCTAATCTTTCCGACAAGCCTCATAAAATAGAGGAGGAAAAACAATGCTAGTAATAAATTCGGTAAAAAGAGAAGTGCTGGTGGAAGAAATTTCATTGAAAGAAAAGTAATCACAATAGGGATAATCACTAACCATATCCAGACTCTTGAACGCTTATTTGAATAGCTTATATTAGATTTCATTCATTTCCTCCTCCTTGTGAATTTTAATTTTATAGACTTGTTACCTACAATTGGAGACTTTCTATTTATCTAAAAAACTTCTATGTATGAATCTAACCTATTAATTATCTATATTTCTTTTCTGTTTTCCCATTAATTCATATTTCGACATAATAGTTTACTTTTCCTCTGCATAGGAAATATATTTAAAAGTATAGTAACATTGGAAGTTCTTTCATTAGGTCGCTATTTTATTTATTGATATGATGAATGAGTAATTATCCATAGAAAAGGAGTTGGTTTTTTATGTCTAATAAAGTGGAGATTGGTAGTACTGGGTTATTTGTAAATCCAATAGGTCTGGGCACTAATGCTGTTGGAGGACACAATATTTTCCCTAATTTAAAGGACGAAACAGGTAAAGAAATTGTTCGCGCAGCCCTACAAAATGACATTAACTTTATCGACACCGCGTATATGTACGGGCCTGAAAAATCAGAAATTCTAATTGGTGAGGTACTTAAAGAGACAGGACAAAGAACTAATGTTGTTCTTGCTACAAAAGGTGGACAAAAGTACATGAATGACAAAATGGAAGTAGACAATTCACCAAAATTTCTAAGAGAAACGGTTGAAAACAGCTTAAGACGCCTACAAACAGATTATATTGATTTATTTTATATACACTTTCCAGATGAACAAACACCGAAATATGAGGCGGTTGGAGAACTTCATAGATTAAAAGAGGAAGGAAAAATCCGGTCTATCGGGGTATCCAACTTTTCAATGGATCAGTTAAGAGAAGGAAACAAAGATGGTTATATCGAAGTCATCCAATCTGGCTATAATCTTTTTAAACGAGATGCAGAAGAAGACTTAATCCCTTACTCTCTAGAAAATAATATCTCCTTTATACCTTATTTCCCTTTAGCTTCTGGCTTATTGACAGGAAAATTTTCTCCTAATAGTACATTTGAAGATGGACGAGCAAAGAACCCATTGTTCCAAGGAGAAGCGTTCATTCAGAATTTAAATAAAGTGGATGAATTGAAGGCAATTGCCAACAATAAGCATGTGGCGGTTTCTAATCTCGTGTTAGCCTGGTATTTAAAACAAGAGTCAATTGATG
Source organism: Psychrobacillus sp. MER TA 171 (assembly GCF_023713305.1). NCBI lineage: Bacteria > Bacillati > Bacillota > Bacilli > Caryophanales > Bacillaceae > Psychrobacillus > Psychrobacillus sp. MER TA 171. Next base: position 243,439 of record NZ_JAMAWN010000003.1, read on the forward strand.
TTGTAATTCCTGGTGCTAAAAAGCCAGAGCAAGTACTAGAGAATATTAAGACTCTAGAAATTAAACTTTCTAAAGATGAAATAAACGAAATCTCTAAAATCTTTCACTGATCTATTTTTATCATTTTAAGCGCATAGACTTGCATAGCAATATATAGAGAGAGGATGTCAGGCTATGGACCAATTTATTAAAACAAAAGAACAATTCGAGCTAATTTCTAAGATAAACGATTTAAAACCAGTTTTTAGACATAGAGAGCCGGAGCTCGATCAACTCGGCTCCTTCCCTTTTGCCGATTTCCAAGATTTAAAGAATATAGATTATCCTACTTTAACTTTACCAAAGGAGTACGGAGGGCAAGGCTTAGGATTGTATGAATACATACTAGCACAGGAAGCTATTTCTGAGGGTAGTGGTGCTACAGGACTATCCATTGGATGGCATAACGGGATTGTTTTGGAATATGCAGAAAACAACCATTGGGAGCAGGATGCTGCTGACTGGCTCTTAAAGGAAATAGCAAATGGTGCAATCATTAATAGTGCAGCCACTGAAAATAACGCAGGTAGCCCTACACGAGGTGCGCTACCGCGAACAACAGTTATCAGGGATGGCAAGGATTTAGTGATTAATGGGGAGAAAACTTTTACCTCTGCTTCTCCTGTACTCAATTATATTTTAGTTACATGCACAAATGAAATCGGCATTGTCGAAATGATAGTAGTACCTAAGGATAGTCCGGGTGTTTCTATTCTTGAAACATGGGATATGCTTTCCATGAGAGGAACTGCAAGTCATACTCTAGTTTTAGAAAATGTTAGAGTTTCCGAAAATCATATCCTGAAAACCTTACCTGCTACCAAGACAGAAGCAAAGGGATGGATGCTTCATATTCCAGCCTGCTACTTAGGGATTGCTGCTGCAGCTAGGAATTATGCAGTTAACTTTGCAGCTTCTTATATCCCCACCTCTTTAGGAAAGCCAATCGCTGAGACTCCAAATATTAAGCAGATAATAGGAGAAATGGAACTAGAGTTATCCATCGCAAGACATATGCTCTATGGGACGGTGGAAAGATATGAGCAAGCAGAAGATAAGACGACCCTTCAAGAGTCACTGGATATTACTAAAATAGCCGTCACGAATGGTGCTATTAAAATAGTCGATTTGGCTATGAAAATAGTTGGCTCAAGAGCCCTATCTCAATCTAATCCGATGCATCGCTACTACCTTAATGTAAGAGCAGGATTATACAACCCTCCAATGGAAGATATGATAAAGTCAAAATTAGCAAGTGCAACTATTGATGCAGCTAAGAAAGACAAAAATTAAAACGAAGCGAATGGAAAGCAGTCCATTCGCTTCGTTTTAATTTTGTTTAAGAATTTATAAACTTCGAAACCTGTGGATAAATTGATGTCTAGCTCCATCGCCTTACCCCTCGGGGTCAAATGGTTAAAAGCTCCGGTGGCTGAGGAACTGCCTCCTCGCTTTTCTCCATTTGCCTGTCGGGGCAGACATAGGCGATTGCGCTTTTCTTGATTGGCTAGCTCCATCGCCTTGCCCCTCGGGGTCAAATGGTCAAAAGCTCCGGTGGCTGAAGAGCTGCCTCCTCGCTTTTCTCCATTTGCCTGTCGGGGCAGACATAGGCGATTGCGCTTTTCTTGTTACGTCCCAAGGGTTAAAAGGAGGTAAGATGCTGCGTATAAAAAAGTTACAAGATATGTAATGATATACATCATTACTTCAAACCTGCTAAGCTTTCTGTCCCTCTTCGTCTTTTTAAGCAGACGAATATATGCATATCCACATAGCCACAGCAATAGGATCGTTGCCTCGTTTACACTTTCTATTAAGTTAACCAACAGATTTTCTCCTTACCTATCATATTTAATTCATTTTTATAAGTAGAGTTTTTGTAGAAATCCAAGAACAATAGCTTTTTAATGCTGAAGTAGAATTGACTTACAATCTTAATGGAATTTTTCCATGGGGGGTAAACGATAAAACATTAATACAAATTTAAAGAAACTCACTAACCGAAACAATTTCAAATAGTCCACTTTCTTTTAAAAATTGAGCTACCAAATGGACATGAGCTGCTCCTATTATCAAAAGTACACGATCATTCGAAGAGGAGATTTCAGCGAGGTTTGCAAACAAAATAAGATTTCGTTGGTACCACCATCTCATCCAATCAATCCCCACATAGTCGATCCCCCGACCTATACGAGCAATATGCATATACATTTCATGTTGCTTTATTATGTATTTCTCTTCGTTTAGACTTCTAATTAGCTCATCTATCCTTTTTTCATCTAGTGGGAGTATGAGCTTAGAACGATAAGTATCTATTAATTGAAAAACCTCTGTTTGTTCTTTTTCTGCCCAATTCATAACTTCTCCGATTGAGCGATTTCCAACGTTCTCCATCCAATCTATCGCATATACCTCTTTGTGTTTTAACTCCGCTGCCGCTCGAAAACCAAACTGATGTATTTCATCTATTGCTAGCTCTAGTACATTATTTAAATATTGATGATACTCTTCGTTTAATAAGTGATTTTTTTCTTTTTCAACTTCTAATGCAATTTTGTTAGGATGGAATTCTTTTATAGCATCTACAACTTTTCTTATCTCCTCTTGCCTTTTAGTCGATCGTAAGTTATCCGTGTCTACACTGTATAAATCAGAAGTATTTCCCATATGAAATGTCCCTAATATCATGATTTTGGTCATTTTTAATTATCATCCTCTCCCAATACGATTAAATTAATTTCATTAACACCTCGCAGAGTTAACATAATTTTCTATTATTTTCCCATATAAAGGGATAAAGGTAAATAGATATATTATTAGTTGAGGCCTTTCTAAGAAAACGATAAATAAAAAAACAGAGCAAATTCTATGCGAATTGCTCTGCTATTCTAGAGGATTTTATCTTCATTTTGAACGATTTAAAATGACACTTAGAGCTTAATATTATTCGGTTCGTGTCATGTTTTTGGCGTAAAAAATTTCATCCATTTCTGTTTTAAGCTTTTTGGTGATAGAGATTTTCTCTTCATTGGATAGCTCGTCTTCCTTGTAACCAAAGAGGTAGTTATTCAAATCAAATTGTTTCAGCTTACATTTGGTATGAAAAATATTTTCCTGATAAACATTCACATCAATCATATGGTAATATTCCTGCAAGGCATTCGGAATATAATTTTGAATGGAATTAATATCGTGGTCAATGAATAATTTATGACCCTTCACGTCTCTCGTGAATCCCCTCACTCGGTAATCCATGACCATTACATCGGTTTCGAAGGAATGTATTAGATAGTTTAGAGCTTTTAAGGGCGATATTTCTCCGCAAGTCGAAATGTCTATGTCTGCTCGAAACGTACTAATCCCTTCATCTGGATGATATTCAGGATACGTATGAACGGTAATATGACTTTTGTCTAGATGACCAAGAACGACCTCTGGTATAGGCCCAGGGGATTGCTTAAATGATTCTATCGGTGTTTGATCCACGGGTCCTTCTGACACTAAAATAGTCACACTTGCACCCTGGGGCTCGTAGTCCTGTTGCGCTATGTTTAAAATATTCGCTTCTATAATTTCGGACACTTTTGTTAATATATTGGTTAGACGCTCAGCGTTATATTGCTCATCAATGTATTCAATATATTTTTCCCTTTCTTCCTTCGTCCTTGTATAACAAATATCATACATATTAAAGCTTAGTGTTTTCGTCAGATTATTAAAACCATGTAACTCGATTCTTTGTTTTGGTGTCAAACTCATAGACATAACCCCACTTCCAATAATTGAAAATCATACTTTTATAGATATGTGTATCAGCAAAATACAATGTCTCTTCAATTTTGTCTTCCCTAATATTTGAATAAATAAAACTAAAATCAATAAAAAACTCCTGAATATTAAAACAGGAGTTTGAATGTGTCAATTTCAAAATTCCTGTTTGTATAGAAAACACGAATAATTAAAAGAGAACAATGGAATTTATATGATTTTTAATAATAAAGTATTATTGATTTTCGCTCATATTGCGGACGCTTTCCGTGGAGTGAGCGATAAGCCATCACCCATCGATTTCGCGCGTGGTTGTAACGTCTTTATCTGTCTCACTCATCCCTGCTTACCTCGCCGCCCTCCGCTGCAATCAATATATATAATGTTCACTTTTAATCTTTAAAATGCCTTTTATGAAATTGACTCATATATAATTTTTCTTTTTACTCCCAGTTATAAGGAGTAGCCTGATAAACATAGTAATTCAACCAATTAGAAAATAATAAATGTGTATGTGCCCTCCATGTATTTAATGGCTTATTAGAGGGATTATTATTTGGAAAATAGTATTTTGGCATCTCAATATCTATTCCTTTAGTTATGTCTCTATGATATTCTTCTGCTAATGTGTGCGCATCATACTCTAAATGACCAGTGACCATCACCATTTTATTGTCGTTCGATTTTACAAGAAACACACCTGCTTCCTCCGAAGTGGATAAAATAGTTAGTCGCTCATGCTTTTCTATTTCTTCTTCAGATACAGAAGTGTAACGAGATACGGGAGCATTAAACTCTTCATTAAATCCTCTTATTAAATTCTCCACTTGGTCAGTTAATATATGCCGATACACTCCCGAGCATTTACGAGAAAGTGTGAATTTATCTATACCAAAATGATAATACAGTGCAGCCTGCGCGCCCCAACAAATATGTAAGGTGGAGGTAACATTGGATTTAGACCATTCCATTATTTCCTTCATTTCATTCCAGTAATCGACCTCCTCAAATGGCAACTGTTCTACTGGAGCACCAGTGATAATCATCCCATCAAACTTTTTTTCTCTTATTTGATCAAATGTCGTGTAGAAAGTATCCAAATGGGTTTTGCTGGCATTCTTGGATTCATGCGTCGCTGTATTCATAAAGGTTATATTCACTTGTATTGGGGTATTCCCCAGAAGCCTTAATAGCTGAAGCTCCGTTTTTTCCTTCTCAGGCATTAGATTAAAAATAATAATGTTAAGTGGACGGATGTCCTGCTTGTAAGCACGCTCTTGATCCATGAGAAAAATTTTCTCTTCTTTTAACAGCTTAGCTGCAGGTAATTGTTTCGGAATATTGATAGGCAATGACTTTCCCCTCCCAATGAAATGCGCAAGAGCACCTGTGATTTCGCCTCAAACTAAGTAGGAAATCGAACAGGAGCAAGGCAATTATTAAAATAAATACCTCTCTTTCCATGTAAGAAAAGAGAGGCAGGAATTTGCTAACTAGCTCTTATCTTCCAAGATCGTCTTGTTAGGAATTAGCACCTTTCTGTACAACAGAGGTTGCCGAAGTATCACAGGGCCTAATCCCTCCACTTCTCTTGATAAGAATATTAAATTATTTAAATTATTCGTTAATAAGTTATATTAGCACGCTCTATTACTTATATCAACCCATTTTGAAAAGTATTCGGGTCATTCTGCTAAATCTAGCCATTTCTCCAATAATTGCTCCAATTGCTCCTCTACCCGAAGTTTTTCCAAGCTTAATGCCTCATAATTTTCCCAGTCATTCTCTATGCTAATTTGTTTAGTTAGCTCACCTATAACATTTTCGAGCTCACTTATTCGCTTTTCCAGAGGAATTTCCTTTTGTTGTTTGGCAGGTGTTGCTTCTTTTAATGGCTGCTCGATTATTTCTTTCCTAGTATTTTCTTTCGAGCAAAACTCATTCCATTTTTCCCTTGCCCATTCGTAAGGGCCTTCAAATGTGGTAAGCTCGCCATGCTCAAGCCAAGCAGTCCTTGGAAATAGTTTATTTAGAAAATATCTATCGTGAGATACAGCAATAATAGTCCCTGTAAAATCATCTAGCGCTTCCTCTAATACCTCTCGTGAATCAATATCAAGATGATTCGTTGGCTCATCTAATATGAGACAATTTATGTCTTGATGCATTAGCTGAGCAAGACGGAGTCGCATTCTTTCTCCTCCGCTTAAATCAGCAATTCTTTTAAAAACATCCGCCCCATAAAACATAAACTTCGCTAAGATGTGTCGAGCCTCTCCTTCTGCCACATTTACTTCTGCTCTAAAAATATCTATTAAGCGAGCTTTTGGATCTGTTATTTCGAAATGTTGAGAAAGATATCCATGGCGCACATTACTACCAAATCGAGCTTCACCCGAATCTATTAACTCTACTCCTCTAAGAATATTCAAAATGGTAGTTTTACCCGTTCCATTCCTACCAACGATTGCAAGACGGTCCTTCCAATATACATGAAGCTCTGCACTGTTTAATAACATTTTTTCACCAAAGCTTTTGAAAGCCTCTTCCATTATGACAACTTCTTTTCCGCTTCGGGGTGCCGCGTCAAAAGATAGACTCATTTTCTTAGGATCTATTAGAGGTTTACGAACCTTTTCCATCCGCTCTAATGCCCGTTCCATATTCCTCGCCTGACGGTGTAAACTCGCATTTGGAGGAACTGCTTGGTTAGCCCAAATCCTTAACCTCTTTATTGCTTCTCTCATTTTCTTTATCTTTTTTTGTTGCTCCTCATACTGTTGAAATTCACGAGTAAGTTTTTCTTCCTTTTCGATTAAAAAAGAAGAATAATTACCATGATATTTCGTAAGCATACCATCCTCAAGATCTGCAACTTTTGTAACTACCTTATCTAAAAAATATCGGTCATGTGAAATAATAACAACTGTACCTGTATAACTAACTAAATACTCCTCTAACCACTCTATTGCAAACAAATCCAAATGATTAGTCGGCTCATCCAACAGTAAAAGGTCTGGCTTGGTTAATAGTAGCTGTCCAAGCATTATTTTCGTTTGCTCTCCACCACTTAAACTTGAAAATGGCTGTTCTACAAAACCACCTAGTTGTAGCCCTTCAACTACTTTATCAATTTCGGGATCAATCGTATATCCGCCCTGTAACGTGAATTTTTCTTGTATGTCTCCATACTGCTTTAGAAGTTTTTCCATTGCCTCTGCATTTACCACTGCTAGTTCTTTTTCAAGTATACTCATCTTTTTCTGTAGTAGCATAGTATCCTCGAAAGCATCGTATAACAGGTCTTTTCCTTTAACGCTTTCTGAAAAAGCAGGAATTTGGGCTAAATAACCTATTTTTGCTCCCTTTTTAAAAGTGATAATTCCATGATCAGGTTTTTCAATACCCGCTATTAGATTAAATAGCGTTGTTTTCCCACTCCCATTTCGTCCAACTATTCCTAATTTGTCCCCCAATTTAATATCTAAAGACAGATCCTCAAATATAAGATTACCACCAAGCATTTTACTTATTTCCTGTATTTTGCATATCATTATGTTTCGCTTCCTCTCCAAATTATTGCTGGAAGCATTTTTCTGCATACAAAAAGACTGCTCGAATAAGCGAGCAGTCTTCTAATGTGGTTCAGAAAGAATGGCTTATCAGCTGTGAATTTCAAGTAATTGTCTAAAAAAGGACAGACTGGTCCCGTTAGTAGCAAATCCATGAGTAATCGCACATGATGTGGATAAAAATTCCAATATAAATCCATGTGCATTCACAGTGTTTTTCATTCTTCCTTCACCTCCGTCCATTAATGTAAGATTATTTTAACATATTCCATTATTTCGTACAATGTGAATTTTTATTTATTCGTAACCTTCTAATCCCTCTAAGCCAGGATCATTTAACTCATTCGTATTTGGCATTCCTGCATCGTTTTCTTTATTTACTTCTGCATTTCCTGATTCAGGCCCATAATTTTGCCTATTATTATCAATGATTTCAGGCGGTGGAAGTTCATTGGATGTGCGGTCTTCACCGCAGGCACTCAAGGGCAACAAAGTAAAAATCAATATAGCTATAATTTTTTTCATGTCATACTCCTTTTGATACTGCAACTAAAAATGACAAGCTGCAATTCCTTTTCACATAGAATGGACCAATCCAATCATTTTATCCACAAAAAAACCAGCATTAAAAATGCTGGTCTTTTTGCTAATTATTCTTCAATGTCGAAATGTATCTCATCTTCATCGTTATATTCAGAGCCATTTTCAAACAATACAGTCGTTCTCAATATAAGCGTTGTCATTTCCTCTGCACCATCTGGAAGCCATCTTTCATCTGGCATGATTTCAAAAGGAATCATTTGCATATCCTTTGAAGCTACTGTGCCTACCAGTTCTATAGAATGCTTGGAAACAACTTTGGGAGCTTCTCCATTAATCAATTTAAAGACTTCTAACTTAATATTCTCGATTTGCTCATAGTCATGAACTCCATCAATATAAATCGTACCTGAAAGATTGATCCCATGTTCAATATAAGGATGATCCACCACAGTATCAATCTTTATGGATTTCACTTCAATACTGGAGTTGAATTTTTTGGCCATTATTCTCATTCCACCTTGTTATTTGTGTACTCATAGTGTTTTTCAACAATTGGTTCAAATTTATTGTACCTCTTTTTAAACATTGTGTAAAAATGGGAAACGATAACTTTTAAAATAGCATAGCCAGGTATACCCAAAATTACTCCAGGAACTCCGAACATTGCACCAGAAGTAATCAATACAAAAATTATTGTAATCGGATGCACATGCAATGATTTGCCCATAATTTGTGGCGATATAAACTTCCCTTCAATTAACTGAACAATTGTCCAGACTACTGCAAGTTTGATAAGCATGAAAGGAGAGGTAACTAAGGCAATAATTGCAGCCGGAGTTATCGCTATAACTGGACCTAAGTATGGAACAACGCTCGTAACCATTGCTATAACACCCAACAATAATGCATAATCCATCCCAATGATGGTGAAACCAATAAAGATCATAATACCTATACACATAGAGACAAGAATTTGACCCTGAATATACGAGCTGATCTGCTTATCGATGCTAGTAAAAACCGACTTTATGTCATCTCTCATGCGGGGTGGAAAAATTTTTAGTACATAAGCAGGAAGCTTTTCCCCATCCTTTAAAAGATAGAATAAGATAAAAGGAACAGTAACGATTGCCAGTATAAAGCTAGTTAATATACCGATAACAGAGGAAATTCCTGTTGCAATTCCTGTAAAGGTTTCCTGGAAAAATGCACCTAGCTCCTTCGGTAAATCATACAGAAGATTAGCAACATCGGTTTCTATTTGCAAATAGTAGGTGCTTATAAGAGAGTTCGTTCTCAAGAATGAGTCTAAGCGGGTTAAGACTTCTATAAAATAACCTGGAAGCTCTTCTGCCAATTTAAAAAATTGAGCTTTTAAAAATGGAAACACTAAGAAAACTAATAAGGTAATAATACCAACCAAAGCTAAGAAGATGAGTAGTATACCAATCACTCGTTTAACTTTAATTTTTTCTAGCATACGCAATATTGGTCTAAGTAAATAATAGATGATGACTGCTAATATGATTGGTAGGATGACATTCCCTAGAAAAACGGTTAATGGGACAAATATGAAGGAAATTTCATCATAAATCATGATAATTAAGCCAATCATTAAAAGCAGTATAAGCGTAAATATAGTATTACGACCACCTAAAAATTTTATGTATCTAGTTGAGAAAAAAGAAGGTTTTTCAGGTTCCAATTTTACATAACATCCTTTCCTAACTTAATTTTACGAATGAATAAATTTTATCGCAAATTTAAAAGTCCTATTCCCCTAAAAAATCTTCTATGGCCTTTCTATTCTGATCCTCGTCAATCACTAAAACATCTCCTGCGTGACTATAGTTCTTATCGTAATAGCTTCCTGGTACAGGGACAGTCATTTTATCCATTTCTAGTTTTCCACTAACTATAGCATCCATGACTCGAATAACTTTATCCTTACGTGAATAGTCTGTTTGAATATATCCTTCAGCTGCACCTATAAATTTGGGTACATTAGAAACATTTTGTATGGAGATTACCTCGTCCTTTAATGCTTCCATTACTTTTTGTTGACGGGCAACCCTTCCAAAATCACCTTCTCCGTCGGCTCGGAATCGTGCATAACCAAGTATTTCCTGTCCATTGAGCTGTTGTTTACCTTTTGTAAGTGAAACTCCAATTTTTTCAGACATATCCTTTTCTACATCCATTGTAATTCCTTCAGGAGCGAGAATATCTACCAATGATTCAAAGCTTCTAAAATCTATTAATGCATAATGATGGATAGGTATATCAAACATATTCTGAAGAGTTGCCTGCAATAATGGCACTCCGTCTAAATAATAGGCTGTATTAAGCTTATAAGACTTGTAGTTAGGTATATCCGCATAAATATCTCGCATAAACGAAATCACTTTAACGTCATTTTTTTCTTTATCCCAAGAAATGATCATCATTGTATCTGTTCGGGATCTCTCTTTCCCTCCCGCTCCTGAATCTGCTCCAAGGACTAGAATATTTTCTCGTTCACCTTTTGACCAAGCATCCCCTTCAAAGTCAATATCCTGTTTTACTTTTGTTTCATTAGCTAAATTATAGCCTTCCCGATATTGTAAAAATGAGTAAATACCAATTGTTAACCCAGCTAGTAACAGAACAGTAAGGAATACTCTTCCTTTCCGTAGTTTTTTTTTCGGTTTATATCGTCTTTCTGTATTTCTTTCTTCAGTCATATTAAATCTCCCCTTGAGCTCTTCATCGATGCTGTTTTGATGGTGCACGTATTTAGTTTCCCATATTTATATCATACTCTTATAATAACGTATTTACAGTGCGTTGGTTTCAGAATTTTGTACAACTTGAAAAGTAATGGTAAAATCATTTTACTATAATAGGAGGGATATAAAAATGATAGAAAGAGCTACGTTCGCAGGAGGCTGTTTTTGGTGCATGGTAAAACCGTTTGATACTTGGGAAGGCATACATAAGGTAACATCAGGATATATGGGTGGTCATATCGAAAATCCCACATATGAACAAGTGAAAAAAGGTAACTCAGGTCATTTAGAGGTGGTAGAAATCCAGTATGACTCCTCTATCTTCGATTATGAGAAACTACTAGAAATATATTGGCAACAAATAGATCCAACGGATGCTGGTGGTCAATTCCAGGATCGAGGCGAAAGCTATACGACAGCAATATTCGTATATAATGAAGAACAACGCATGCTCGCAGAAAAGTCTAAAGAGCAGCTAGCGGCTAGCGGTAAATTTTCCAAACCGATTGTTACGGTAATTCGAGATGCTGAAACGTTTTACGAAGCAGAGGACTATCACCAAGACTTCTACAAAAAAAGTCCTGATCATTATAAAGAAGATCTTGCTCAATCAGGACGCGTGGAGTTTATCGAAGAACATTGGGAGAAATAATTTAAACTTAACGTCAGATTTTTAAGGTAAGATGCTGCAACTATGAGTGTATGGACTGCTGTCGTTCATACACTCGTAGGCATGTTCATTTAGCTTTCCAATGATTGGTCATCAACTATTTTATTTTTATGATTATTTAAAACCTTTTCCAACTACGGTTTCTTTATCCAAATCTACAACCACAGTCAAATCCCCGTTTTTATCAGAATCCGTATGATTAAATGAAACTGAATATACTACTTTATCTCTGTCATAATCATCAAATAGATATTTTTTATTTTCTTCTGTTACTTAATCTCTTCAACCAAAGAACCCATGGGTGAAGTTGGTATTAAAACTTGTTCAGATTCTGAAAGACTATTGAATGCTACCAGCTCAATTTCAAGTGAAGAACATCCGAATAAAGTGATCATTAATAAAGATAATAGATGTAACTAAAAGTATTACTGTATCCACCACGCCATACTTCTAACTTAAAACCGTCAATATCTACCATATTCTCTCTCCATTAAATACACTCTGGATGGTTACAACATTTAGGGATTTCCTTTAAAATATCCCACGAATAGGGTTAATATAAGCCCAACATATCAACGTTTGATAGCTTTTGTTTGAACACCGTGCTATAATAAGAGCATTGTGAATTTTAGGAGGTATAGCATGATTGCAGTAAGTAATGTAAGTCTTCGATTTGGTGATCGTAAATTATTCGAAGATGTAAATATAAAGTTTACACCTGGTAACTGTTATGGGTTAATCGGTGCAAACGGAGCTGGTAAATCTACATTTATCAAAATCTTGTCGGGGGAAATTGAGCCACAAGAAGGTAATGTGATTATGAATCCAGATGAGCGCTTAGCGATTTTGAAGCAAAATCACTTTGAGTATGAAGAATACAATGTGCTTGAAACAGTGATCATGGGTCATAAACGTTTATATGAAGTAATGAACGAAAAAAATGCAATTTACATGAAGGAAGATTTTTCTGACGAAGATGGTATGCGTGCCGCTGAGTTAGAAGGGGAATTTGCAGACCTTAACGGTTGGGAAGCTGAATCAGAGGCAGCCATCCTTTTACAAGGACTAGGTATTCCTGATAGCATGCACCAAAAGAAACTGTCTGAATTAACTGGGTCAGAAAAAGTAAAAGTACTTTTAGCTCAAGCTTTATTTGGCAAACCAGATGTACTTTTACTAGATGAGCCTACCAACCATTTAGATATCAAAGCAATTCAATGGCTAGAAGATTTCCTTATCAACTTTGAAAATACTGTAATCGTAGTTTCGCATGACCGTCACTTTTTAAACAAAGTATGTACACACATTGCAGACCTAGATTTCAGCAAAATCCAAGTTTATGTAGGAAACTATGACTTCTGGTATGAATCAAGCCAGCTTGCTACTAAAATGGCTCAGGATCAAAATAGTAAAAAAGAAGAAAAAATTAAAGAACTACAAGCCTTCATTGCTCGCTTTAGTGCGAATGCATCTAAATCAAAGCAAGCAACATCTCGTAAAAAAATGTTAGATAAGATTGAACTAGATGATATTAGACCTTCTTCTCGTAAATATCCATATGTGAACTTCTCTATGAAGCGTGAAATTGGTAATGACGTATTACAGGTTCAAGATTTAGGTTATTCGCTAGAGAACGAAAAACTATTCTCAGGTATGAACTTCACTATGAACAAAGACGATAAAATTATCTTGTTAGGTGATGAGCTTGCTAAATCTGCTTTACTTCGTATGCTTGCAGAAGAGGAAGAGCCACAAGAAGGCTCTATTCGTTGGGGTGTAACTACATCTCGTGCGTACTTCCCATTAGACAATGCAAAATACTTTAACGGTACAGAAACTTCACTAGTTGATTGGTTACGCCAATATTCACCTGATGATGAAAGTGAAACATTCCTTCGTGGTTTCCTAGGACGTATGCTTTTCTCAGGGGAAGAAGTGAAGAAGAAACCTTCTGTCCTTTCTGGTGGAGAAAAAGTTCGTTGCATGCTGTCTAAAATGATGCTTTCCGAAAGTAATGTTTTATTGCTAGATGAGCCTACTAACCATTTAGACTTGGAATCCATCCAAGCATTGAATAATGGATTAATTGCGTTCAAAGGCGCTATGATATTCACTTCTCATGACCACCAGTTCATCCAAACGATTGCAAATCGTGTAATCGAAATCCGCAAGGACGGCTCTATTCTAGATAAACAGCTGACATATGATGAATTCTTAGAATGGAAAGAATCTCAAAAATTATAATACGTAAAAAGGGTATTCGTAAATATTTACGATACCCTTTTTTTATATCCCATGGTACTTTTTTTGTATAAAAAAAGGTGTTAGACGTATAGTCCTACACCTTTTTAGATGTTTTTATAAAACGTCCTAGCAATGAACGTGCTGGTAATTTCCCAAGCAAACTATCACTTGTTTCCGATACCTTTTTCATTGTATCTAACAGCTTATGTTCTCCAGCCCAATGCTCTTCTACGATTTCAGGGGAAAACTTATTTAAAAGCATATTGACAATAAATGCTGCAACAATAATATCATCCATGTATCCACCTGGTCCTATTAAGCCCTCGGGTAATATATCAATTGGAGTAATAAAGTATAGGATACCACTACCAATAAGTGTTTTACTTTTTGCGTCAATGCGATCATCTAGCATAGATTTAATAAGTAAATGGAAAAAATCTGGAGCAAAAAGAAGGTATGGAGTAAACTTACCCAACTTGTTTGATTTGGAATCCACATATTTCGTTATTTTAGCACGTAGTTTTGTGTAAAAATCTTGTTGCTCCTCATAGGAAGGTAATTCCTTTTTTAACTCTAAATTCATACAAAGCTCCCCTTTCTTGTTCTCACTATACCAAAAATTTTGGAAAAAGAAACTTAAATAGCACTCATTCGAGTATATTAATGAGCACATCAAAGAGTTAGTTTTATAGTTAGCCCTTTACTATAAAAAAATCATAGTAGTAAACTGGTGAAATCTATTTATATATTACTTAAATTTGGCCATTATTGTAAATACATTTTATCTAGTTTCAAGTATTCATTTAAAGCCTGCTGTAATGTGCCATAAGTTCTTGTATCTTTATCAAATAGCATGCCTAATCGAATCATTTGTCGAACAACCTCAGGTCTTAAACCAGTAATTACAGTTTGGCATCCCATCATTGATGTACCATAAATTGTCTTTAACAGATGTTCTATTACTTCTGTCTCCATTTCTGCTATACCTGATAAATCTATTATTAAAGTTTGGATTCTGAGTTTACTAATTTCAGTTAATACTTTTTCTTCTAGAATTGAAGTTCTATATGTATCTACTGATCCAATTAAAGGTAAAATACAAATGGAAGGTGTGATCGGTATTATTGGTACCGATAAGGTTTCAACTACTTTTTTCTGAGAGGATATCAAAGCATCTTTATAAGTTGAATAATTAATAAAAAATTCGTTTAAGAAGTTGTCAATTCTATTATTTAGCTGCTTTTCAATTTTAAAGAAGTCCTCTAGGTCCATCATTTGATCGGAATCATTCAATTCCTTTATAAACCTCCACATGGTTCGACGGATAGCTTGCACCCATTCTAATTTAAAAGAAAGCGTTAAAGAATGAGTTGCCCACGCAATACCTTCTTGCTTAGCAAATAGATCTAACTCCTCATCATTACCCTCGATAATGTTTTTAATAAGATGATGTGCATTGTTGATAAGGTCAATATCACCAACTCTTAAAATATCATTTATCTTATCTTTAACATTTACTGCCTCTGATAAAAGATTATCTTCGACTTTCCCCTTGTTACCTTCGAAATATTCTTTAATTCCTCCGTCTAATAATAGCTTTTCCAAGTGACATCCCCCTATAATTTAAATAAAATTAAACACTCGATTCTTATACCCAAATTCTTTGAATATTAAACACTATGTAGATAGTGTTTTCTTTAGAGTTTAATATATTTTTAGGAAAAAAAATAGCCCATCATAATGATGGGCTTCCTACTTATAGTTTTGTTACATTTGCAGCTTGTGGCCCGCGATTTCCTTCTACAACTTCAAATTCTACACTTTGGCCTTCTTCAAGTGATTTGAAGCCATCACCTTGAATAGCAGAGAAGTGTACGAATACATCATTTTCTCCTTCAATTTCGATGAATCCAAATCCTTTTTCTGCATTAAACCATTTTACAGTACCTTGTTTCATGTTATTACCTCCAAAAATAAAATTAACAATATGTAAACTAAAAATTCACATATTCCATGAAGTACCGACATCACATCATCGATCACTACATGGGATATGTGAATTGCTCAACCGGTTTATACTTTAATTGTTACTATAAATTATAGCAGTTGGATAAATTTAGTCAACAAATAATTACATTATTCTAAATCGTTTACTTGATATTAAATATGATTCCATGGAAAATTTGTAAGTCATCTTCACACGACTCACAATAACATTGTTCCTTTACTGACCAAAATGCCCAGTACTTATTGTTTCTCATCTCTTCTTTTGGGAACTTCCCTCTTAATTCGGTTAGTTTTTTTTCTAAAAATGAGCGTGCTTGGTCCTCATGTTCAAATTCCGCTTTTTCCATGATAAACTCTTCCCAGCCCTCAAAAGCCCACCACGGCTCATAGTCTGCTTTCATATAAATAACCTCATACATATTGTAATCGCCTCTAATACTTTTTATTAATACATATTTTACTGCTCACAAAGAAAATGTCTACTCTTTTGACTTTTGAAACTGAATAAATTGAAAAAATTTGCTATTTACGTTAAGTTATAAATAACATCAAAGTAAATAAAAGAGAAATTAAACGGTAATATGCTCCCATTAATTTCGACATATATGAAACCTTCTTTTCTCTCGTTCGTATAATGTAGTGTATATATAAGGAGGTCTTGACTATGACACAAGTAATACAAACCGTCATTCGTCATATTATTAATGTTCCTGTCATGATTACATCATGGCTAATTTTCTTCTTCCCAGTTGAATTAGGTTTTTTTGTAAGCTCAGCGTTAGCAGTAGTTACCTACCTAACTTCTAATTTTGCTATCAAAAAAATTCAACAGAGATCTATTATGAAGAAATATGATTTAACTTCATCAGAGTATTTTCATATTCGAAAGCAGATTAAGGAAGCAACAGCAAAAGTTCGTACACTTAATAACCATTATTTAAAAGTACGATCAGTGAGCTCTTTTAAACAGCTTTTCGAATTAAATAGATTAGCAAAACGAATTATTGCCTTAGTTAAAGCAAACCCAAAGAAATTTTACCAAGCTGAAAACTTCTTCTACGCTCATTTAGATTCGGCAGTAGAGCTAACATCTAAGTATACATTCTTAGTTTCTCAGCCATCAAAGAACAAAGAAATGAAAATTGCTTTGCAGGATACTCGTGAAACACTAGAATCCATTAACTCTGTCATGGAAGATGACTTAAAAAATGTTCTTGCTAGTGACATGGAGCACTTAAGAATGGAACTTGATTTTGCTAAACTATCCGTATCTAAAAACGAAAAACCTTTATATCTAAAAGGAGAGACAACAAATGAGCGAAAATATCTCGAATAAAACAGACGATCTTTTAATGGACGAACTACTTAATAATCCATTTTCTCTAAATGAAACAAAGCCTCAAACATTAACTAAACAAGCAAATGAGGCGCTACCAACTAAATTAATTGATCGCTTATCGGAAGAAGAGAAACAAAAAGCTAAGCAGCTAGCAGATCAAATACCTGCTGGTAATTATGAAGCGATCTTAACATATGGAGCCAATGCTCAAACAGAGCTTACCCGCTTTTCACATCAAATGCTGGACCATGTGCAAAAGAAAGATATCGGACCAGTTGGAGATATATTAGGCGACTTAATGAAAAAACTATCAGAGCTAAATCCTGAAGAGCTTTCAAACGAAAAGAAAAGTGGTATCAAAAAGCTTTTTAATCGTGTAAACAGATCTGTTCAAGAAATGATGACAAAATATCAAAAGCTTAGTACACAAATCGACCGTATCGGCATTCAATTGGAGCATTCAAAACGTGGTCTAGTAGAGGATGTTCAAATGTTAGATAAGCTATATGATCAAAACAAAACATATTTTCAAGCATTAAACGTTTATATTGCAGCTGCTGAACTAAAAAAAGATGAAATACTCAACGTTACGATACCAGAACTAAAAAGAAAAGCTGAAATGTCAAACGACCAAATGGCTTACCAGGAAGTTAATGATATGGCCCAATTTGTAGATCGACTTGAAAAACGAGTTTATGACCTACAGCTTTCACGTCAGATTACCATTCAAAGTGCGCCACAAATACGTATGATTCAACAAACAAACCAAACGTTAGCTGAAAAAATACAATCTTCTATCATGACATCCATTCCATTATGGAAAAATCAAATTGCGATTGCCTTAACGTTAAATCGTCAACAAAAAGCAGTAGCAGCTCAAAGACAAGTTACAAAAACAACTAACGACCTACTATTGAAAAACTCGGAAATGCTTAAAGTGAATAGTATTGAAACAGCTAAAGAAAATGAGCGAGGTATCGTAGAAATCGATACATTGAAGAACACACAGGAAAACCTTCTGCAAACAATCGAGGAAACAATGCGTATTCAAGCAGATGGAAGAGTTAAACGAAAAGCTGCTGAAATTGAAATTGGTCGAATGGAAGAAGAACTAAAACAACGTCTCCTTCTTATTGCTGACCAATCTAAAAACAGATCCGTTCAACCATAATTTGCTTTAAAAATGGCTAGAGTCAAACTCAAATTTCTGAGTTTGACTCTATTTTTTATATAGAACTGTAAATTGGAAGTTCCGTTAGAACGAGTAGTAAAGAAATTTAGTATATTGAGATGCAGTTTTATCCTTTATGGGCTTTAAGTTTAGATCACTAAAATATTCGAAAACCTTCTTGCAATTATTCGTATCTTGGCATTTTGTATTGATTTCTTCACCCTCATGAGAATTTCTAGTTATATAAAAGTCTACCACATCGGTTTCAGATGAATATTCTTTTATAGGATTATATGAAATATTATAATATATGAAATTATTGTAAACAAAAAATGGGCTAGGAGATCTCCTCCAAGCTCATTTTAATTTGATTTCTTCTTTGCTAAATTACCTGTTAGTTTAAGTGGAAATTACCATTCTTTTAAATACCCAATATACCTCTACCGTGACCATTTTCTAATCTCTGCACCAGTAACTTCATACAATTTTCGGCATCTTCCCTATCGTCAAATACAGTTTGTAACACTGTTTCTTCTAGGTCTTCTCCGTGGAATGATACAACGTAATAACCTAAACCATTTACTTTTTTGTAGTCGTTTTTTAGGAGAAATTCTATACCTTCCTTTTCGGATTTTAAAAGGTGATATGCTGGTACATCATCTAACAAAGTACTCTTTATCTCCTCTACCGGTCTAATCATATTCAATTCACTCTCGTTGATGATGGTCGAGAATTCTTCAAATTTTTCAATTACTTCATTGGATAAGTGATGACAGTATTCATCAACCTCAAGAGGGAGAGGATATAGTCCTTTGTTCTTTTGTTCTTGGAAATATTCAGAGAATCCTTTATCTAATGCTTTGGCAAATTTCTCAAAGTCAAATTTATAATTGTGAAAAATAGGCTTACGACTATCTTCGCTAGAAGTAAGACGTTCAACACATAGGTTTTTCTCCTCCACCGTTAAATAATATTCCGCTGGAATACCGTAACCGTTTATGTTATCTTTGTTCACTTTCCCAGTCCAAAGTTCTAAAAGAATATGAAAGAAATGAGGAACTGAAACGAATGGAATCATAAATTTGAATTCGAGTTCTTGACCATCTCCATTAAATTTAATTATAGCGTCTCTGTATTTATTTATATCATAAATACATGTATATTGATTTTCCACAAAAAACACCCCTTTAGTTATCTAGTTGACCTGACCTGCTTCGTTCGTTTAAGTGTAACATCTCACACACTACATTGCTTCAAAAAAAAGAACCTCTAGTCTTTAATAACAGGTTCGGAACTAGGGGAGAAAACATCAAATCAAGTACCAATTCGGGACGCCATTCGCATATGAATTGGTGTCACTGTTTTCGTTGTTATATCAATTTTATGACACATAATATGGATAATTTGGTATAGTTACTAGCATATCAATTCATAACACCACCTAAATTTACGTGGCATTGCGTATTACAATCCTAATTGCAGTGTTAAGACATATGTTAATTTGTTGAATAATAGTTGTTATGAAAATAGTTTTCAAAATAGTTAAATTAACCAAAAGAAAGAAAGTTTATATGGTAAAGTAGATTACAGTTAAAGTAATCATTCAACAAGCGGAGCCTTTTGTGAAACAGACTGGAGGGATTAATATAAAAAAAAGTATATGGATTGCGATAAGTGTAATTTTAATCCTTGTCATAGCAACTCCTTTTGTCGTTATTTACTTGTTAAACAACGGAAATCCTTATACAAAATATATGGCAAATAAAAATGTGCCAGTTTATTTGGAGGAACAGGGGTACAAAGAAAGCGACATAGAGGAATTGCATTTTGTGGAACCTAAACACGTCATAAATAAAGATTTTTATCATGGTCATTACATGGTTGTTTTTAGAGACGAACCAGACGTGATGTATTATTATGGATTAACTAAAAAAGACAAGCAGGTTAAGCAATTTTGTGAAAAGGATAAATTGTTACCCAATGGTGTTATAGATATTTTTGAAGGCGAGACAAAACATAGTGAAGAAAAATGTGTTAACTCTCTAGAAAATCAAAATTAAGCAATCGACGTGATTGTTAAGTAAGGTTTAGTGAAATCACAATAATAAAATACGACAAGTAAAAACGCACAGATTATTACTGTGCGTTTTTTAATACCGTTTATACTGTTATTTAGGATACGAAATGTGTACCGATTAGGGTGATAATTGAGGTGCTTTTAGCATTTTCTCCCCATCAACCGAACCCGTTAAGTCTTTAACTAAGCCTTTTTAAAATATATCTACATGAAGAGTACGCTCTGACTTCAAAACGCCTAAAAATTCCAATAATAAAAATATACCTTTCTAAAAATTTTTATAGTCCTTTTTTATTTGTTGATTTCACCATAGTACTTTTAGTTCCATTTGAGCAAATATCAACATTTATCTATAACAGCCTAAAGGGATTTAAACTACTAAAAACGAATAAATAAATTATTGATATTTAGGAGATGATTAAAATGGAGATAGTCATTAAAGAACTACCGGTATACGAGGTAGCCTTTGTTAGACGAACTGGAAGTTATTTTGAACCGCAAGAACACTGGGGTAATTTAATGCACTGGGCATATGAAAATGGTTTTTTCCACCCCATCAGTCATTTATAGGAATATCCTTAGATGATCCCAACATTGTTGAAAGTAATAAATGTCGACACGATGCTTGTGTTACAATTCCTGAAGGCTTTGATAAAACGAAACATAAAAATATGCAATTCAAAAAGCTAGATGGTGGACAATATGCTTTGTATGAATATTATGATAGTCCTGAAAAATTGAATTCAGCTTATAAATATATGTTTGAACATTGGCTTCCAATTAGTAATTATGATGTTGATCATGCTAGATATAATCTGGAGTTTAACATGAATAATCCCGTTGAAGATCCAGAAGGGAAATTAAAATTAGACTTATTTGTTCCCATAAAAAACGAAAAGCTTAACTGGATTAGGGGAAATCTGATAGGAAAATGTGAATTGAGTTCCATTAAAGAAAAACACTTACACCATATAACAAAGAAATATTTTAAAGAGGCGGTTATGATTTAGTGATCATAACCGCCTTCTTTATAAACAATACAAAGATTGACTATTCTTCTTAGCTTTTCACGACATGCTGAAGCATTTTACGCAGTAAACGTAACGTTTCATCTGAGAACCTCTCCATAGAGGAAGCGGTCGCTGTTTTCTTACCGAAGATGAGCTGGAACAGGTTAATTTGTTCGTCTGTTGGCTCCTCATCATTAAGAAATAAATGAAGTATAGAAATCTGCTTTCGTTCGACTTCCAATACTGCTTCAGCAGTATCCATAATACCATTTTGGGCATAGCCAAAAGCTGAGGGTTCTCCGTCTGAGAAGACTAATAGAAATTTATGTGTTTCTGGTCTAGTTTCTAAACGTTTGCCTATCCAACGGATTGCAAAACCATCACGGTTATCCTCATGTGCTTCCATGGCCAAAATATTTTGACCACTATCCTTTTGTCCATCTTCTAATCGATGAATCCATTCAAATGTATTAGGTTGGCTAGTTTCAGTTGCCTCATAGGCATCTTCATAATGAAGTACGATTTCATGAGCAATGTTTAATTCTCTTAGTACATCGTGGAATAATAAAACAGCCTTTTGTGTCTCCGGCATTTTATCCTGCATGGATGCAGACCCATCTACCAGTAAACCAAATACGGCATTGAGTCTTGTACTCGGAGCATCTTTTTTGTAGAACGGCTTAGGTCTTTCCTCTGTCCATATAGACGTCATTCGAGTAGAAAGTCGACCTTTTGATAAATTGGTCCGCTTATCTACCTTTTTTTGTTCCATGCGTTTTTTCATTTCATGGACAAAGGCCCTAACAAAGGGAGCTTGCTCCTGCCGGATTGTCTGAAGTTCTGATTTCGTATGCGGATGGAGCATGCTTTCAATTCTCTTTTCTTCGTATATCACATTTAAATGTTCATATCCAAAGCTCTTACCTGCCTTCTTGGTACTTCCCATTTTATCCTCTACTTGATCTGACGAAAGATTTTCCTTCGTATTCCCAGCCGATTGTCCCCTACCCGTTTCCGTAATGTCATGACCCTCTCGGCCTTCTTCAGCGTTGACGTTTTGTTCCGCTTTCCCATCTGTTCCATGTTCCAGCTCATACTGTAGATGTACTCCTCTTTCCTGTTCATTTTCTCTGTGCCAGGATCTAAATACTTCCTCGATCGTGTCTTTACTTTCATCCTCACCTTTTAAAGAATCCTTCATGCCTTGATGATAATGGAAGTCTTTACTCATTAAAGTATTAGGAGAGAGAATCGCATAAAATTGTAAAATAGAATCAGTCGAAATATATTCTGTTAAAAAATTTACAAGCTGATACGCTAAATCAATAGAGTCATTTGTAGATATATGATCGTATACTCTTTGAATCATGCTGTTAGTTTGAATAAACGCCTCAGGACCTTTTGCATTAATTGTACCTTCATATAAACTAATATAAAGGTAACTAATATAAGCATCTGCTAAAAACCCTTTTTGAAGATTAACATTTAACTGTTGCTTATGAAAGGCAAGATATGTTTCCACTCTTGCAATAAAGATTTTCCTTGTACCAATACGTCTTTTTTGTATATATTCCATAAGGCGAAATTCCTCAAGACAAAACACTAGTTGATCCATTAATTTAGACAGATTGTTATCTCTATCTTTTAAGTAGTCTAGCCAAGCGCCGATGCTGAAGTATTTCCAGAACCCTTCGGTTAAGAGATAGATGTCTGAAAGTCTCCCTTTATGCATCACCTCTTCACTTCGATGTCTCCAAAACACACTAATGGATATTGTTTGCTCCTCCGGCTGAAATTCTATTAGTTTTCGTTCATTAATAGTAATTCCCAAGTCTTTGGTCATTGCACGAGCAATTGTCTCGTAATGCATCAGTTGTCTAGCATCAATCGTTTCGTTGTTAAATTGTATAAAGCGATTTACTGAAGACATTATACCGCCTCACTTAATCCAAGAGGAAGCAAGCTCTAATACGAGTCTCTTCTCTTGCTCATCATCTAGCTTTTCAGCGATCGCATATTCAATTGCTCTCAAAGGATCCATATATTGTGCTAAGTCCATTGCATATTGGAGGCTCCGAATAGAAGCAGCATCCTCCGCTAAAAGACCTTGCTGCACTTGTGCCATTAAATCCTCTGCTAGGTTAAGCATTAGCGTATGAAGATCTTTAGGAGCATTTGGGAATAAATTATTAAACAATTTTTCAAGTAATTCTCCAGTGATATATGGAATTGAAAAAGATACAAAACGATTTTTTAATGCTTCATTCATAGGAGTAGTTCCAATATATCCTTCATTAATTGCTGCGATTACAGAAAAATCAGGATGTGCCTTAATAACCTCTCCCGTATATGGATTAGTCAACATACGACGGTAATCTAATACACTATGTAAAATTGGCAAGGTTTCAGGCTTAGCCATGTTTATTTCATCTATATAAAGAATATGTCCTTTTTTCATCGACTCAATTACAGGACCATCTACAAATTCAATCACATTTGTCCCTTCCTTAATGACAATTGTTTTAAAACCAAGCAATGCCTCTGCGTCTAGGTCTACAGAACAATTGATACTTTGTACTGGCTGTGAAAAGAAATGGGACACTGTTTCAGCTAGCTTAGTCTTCCCTGCTCCCGTTGGCCCCTTTAATAAAACAGGTTTTTTTAAGGAAACCGCTATTAGCACGTCTTCATATAAATGGTCGATAGGCGAAACATATCCTCCCGTGCCAATCAAATCTGTATCTTTATCGCTGTGCACTCTACTAGTTCTTAACTCTTTTTCTTTTTGTATTAACTCAATCACGCTATTGTCCTCCTTAACAAAAAAAACTGATGAAGGCTCATCAGTTTTTTATTGAAAATATTCCTTGTAGTATCCGCCGACCTTACCGGTATTATCAATGACGAATAAAAATTCTTCTGTTTCATTTTTTACTTCGTATGTCTTTCCAACAGTCAATACATTGCTAACTAAGAATTTTTTAGCGTCTGTATGAATACATGTTACTGTCTTAGTAGTTGGCTTTAAAGCCCAATTAGTATGTATCATTTCAACCACTTCCTTTATCTATAGTATACGATTGAATTCATGAAAATTCAATCATGTTACTGCTGTATTTAGGTGTCACTTGCTCTGGTTTAGGTGACAGTTCACTGCCTTTAGGTTCGCTTACTAATGATTTAGGAATCAATGGTCAACGTTTAGGTGCGCTTTTACTCTTTAGGTGACATTCGCACTCTTTTAGGTGTTACTCCTACACCATTTAGGTGCGCTTCACACTTGGTTAGGTGTCAATGGTCAACGTTTAGGTGCACTCCTACTCTTTAGGTGACATTCGCACTCTTTTAGGTGACACTTCCCCCTCTTTTATGTGCGATTCCTTCTGTTTTAGGTGTCAATGGTCAGCGTTTAGGTGCACTCTTCTTCAGGTGACATTCGCTCCCTTTTATAAAAAGATCCTAGTACAAAAAAAACACCGGAAAATCTACATAACGTAGAATTTTCGGTGCCTTGAATATTTAAGGCTGGGTATCCAGCCTTAAATAAAATATTAAGAATTTAACATTAAGTCTTCTGGGCTTTCAAGAAGTTCTTTTACTGTTTTTAAGAATCCAACTGAATCTTTTCCATCGATAACACGGTGATCATAAGAAAGAGCCACATACATCATTGGACGGATTTCAACTTCATTTCCAACAGCGATTGGACGTTTTTGGATTGTGTGCATTCCAAGAATACCAACTTGTGTACCATTTAAAATTGGTGTTGATAATAGTGAACCGAATACTCCACCGTTTGTGATAGTGAAAGAACCACCAGCCATGTCTGAAAGAGCTAACTTGTTATCGCGAGCTTTTTTAGCAAGACCAGCAATATCTCCTTCGATTTCTGCAAAGTTTTTACGGTCTGCATCACGTACGATTGGCACTACAAGTCCGCCTTCTGTAGATACAGCGATACCAATATCATAGAAATTATTTTTTACAATATAATCTCCATCAATTTGAGAATTTACGTAAGGATATTTTTTCAATGCTGCAACGACAGCTTTAGTAAAGAATGACATGAATCCTAAACGTACATCGTTATCATCAAAGAATTTATCTTTTTTACGAGAACGTAATGCCATTACATTCGTCATATCAATTTCATTAAATGTTGTTAACATTGCTGTGCTTTGTCTAACTTCTAACAGACGAGAAGCGATAGTTTGACGACGACGTGACATTTTCTCGCGAGTTGTGCGTCCATCATCTTCTTTTACTGGAGCTGCAGATTTTGAAGCTTCAGCTTTAGGTGCTGCAGGTTTAGAACCGTGAGCAGATACATCTTGAACTCGAACGCGTCCCATTGGATCTACTGGAGAAATCTCGCTTAAATTAATACCTTTTTCACGAGCTAACTTACGAGCAGCTGGGCTAGCAATTGTGCGGTCTTGTTCTTTAGAAGCGTCTTCATTAGCTTTAGCTACCTCTTCAGCTTTATTGCCACTTACTGCAGGTGCTTTTTCTTCTTTCGGTTCTTCCTTAGTTTCAGCTTTAGCTGCTGGTGCGCCTGAACCTGCACCTACGATAGCAATTACTTCGCCTACTTGTACAGTATCGCCTTCAGCAAATAGTAATTCGCTAACAACTCCAGCTTCTTCTGAAATTACCTCTACATTTACTTTATCTGTTTCTAACTCAACGATAAACTCGCCTTTTTCCACTGTATCACCTGGTTGTTTTAACCATTGTGCAATGGTACCTTCTGTAATTGATTCTGCTAATTCGGGAACTATAATTTCTGCCACTTGATTTTCCTCCTCTATTGCTTTTCTTACAAGCTTTTCAATGCTTCTTCAATAATTCTTGCTTGCTCTACTTTATAAGTATCGATATCACCTTCAGCAGGACTTGATCGATGTACTCGCCCTACGTACTTAATATCTTTTCCTTTTGCAATATCCAGTAAATATGGAAGTGCAAAATTCCATGAGCCCATATTTTCTGTTTCTTCTTGAGCCCAAACAATTTGTTTAAGGTTTGGATAACGATCTACAATCGTTTGAATTTTCTCTTCTGGGAATGGATATAGCTGCTCTACGCGAACGATATGCATGAAGTCATATCCTTCTCCATTCTTCACTTTGTCTGCTAAGTCAATTGCTAGTTTACCACTTGCAAAGACTACTTTTTCAACCTTGTCAGGTTGTTGACCTAAGCCAGGCTGTTCAATAATAGTCTCAAACTTACCTTCAGTCAAATCTGCTACCTCTGCACCCACTAAAGGATGACGAAGTAATGATTTAGGAGAAACGATTATTAATGGTCGAATTGCGTCTTCTTTTAGCATTTTAGCTTGTCTTCTAAGAATATGGAAATAGTTTGCTGCACTTGATAGATTCGCAACTGTCCAGTTATTTTCTGCAGCAAGCTGTAAATAACGCTCTAGACGTGCACTTGAGTGCTCTGAGCCTTGACCTTCTGAACCATGCGGTAATAGCATCACAAGTCCAGATTTCAATCCCCATTTAGATCGAGCCGAACTGATAAAATTGTCAAACATAACTTGCGCCATATTTGCGAAGTCCCCGTATTGGGCTTCCCAAATAGTTAATGAATTAGCATCTTCCAAGTTATAACCGAACTCATAGCCCAACACTGCTGTTTCTGTTAATGGACTGTTGTGAACGGTAAAGGAAGCTTTTGCATCACTAATATAGTGAATTGGTGTAAGTTCTGCACCTGTATTTTCATCATGTAACACTAAGTGTCTATGTGAGAATGTACCACGTTGTGCATCTTGGCCAGTTAAGCGAACAGAGTTCCCTTCCTGAATAATCGTTGCTAGGGCAAGTGTTTCTGCATGACCCCAGTCGATTTTACCTTTCCCTTTAAATGGCTCTTCTCTACGTTTTAAAATTTTCTCTAATTTTTTGAACGCTTTGAAATCAGATGGCCAGCTTAATAATTCTTCATTGATTTTCTTCAGTCTGCCTTCCTCAACTCCAGTAGGTAGCTCAGGCATTCCCTGTAATACAGCATCAGGAATAATTATCTCATGTGCAGTTGTCTGTGGAAGCTCTTTCACGCGATCGTATGCTTCTTGCATTCCACTGAAGATAGTTTCATCCAGTTTTTTCACTTCGGCTTCTTGGATAACGTTTTCATTTACTAACTTTTGTCCGTAAATATTACGTACAGTCGGGTGTTTATGAATAATATGATACATTTGTGGATTAGTCACTAGTGGCTCATCCATTTCATTGTGGCCATATCTACGATAACCAAGTAAGTCAATAACAATGTCCTTACCAAATTTGTTACGGTATTCGTGAGCAAGTTTTGCTACGCCGATAACAGCCTCTGGATCATCTGCATTTACATGAATAACAGGAACTTCGTATCCTTTAGCTGGGTCAGAAGAATAGAAAGTAGAACGTGAATCGTAATGCTCCGTTGTAAATCCGATCATATTATTTGCGATGATATGGATTGAACCTCCAGTTTGGAAGCCTCTTACTCTACTATAGTTTAACACTTCTGTGACAATACCTTGACCAGGGAAAGCCGCATCTCCATGAACTAAAATTGCATAAGCAGCATTTTTATCTTGAACTGGCAAACCTGCTTGATCCGTTGTTTCTTGAGCAGCACGAGTTTGCCCTGTTACTACAGGACTTACTACTTCTAAGTGAGAAGGGTTATATGCTAATTTAATCGTTAATCCAGATGGAGAATGGTAAGCAGCACCTTTATGGTATTTTACATCACCATACCATCCCTCAGAAAGCTCTAAAGAGCCGTCTTTTGGTTGAAAAGCTTCAGAAGGTACGTGTGCAAACTCTGCGAACATCATCTCATAAGGCTTGTTTAAAACGTGTGTTAGTACATTTAAACGTCCACGGTGGGCCATACCAATGTTTACTTGTTTTGTTTTAGTGATATTAGATTGTCTAACAAGCTCGTCTATTAAAACCACTAAAGAATCTAAACCTTCAATAGAGAAGCGTTTTGCTCCCACAAACGTACGGTGAATAAATTTCTCAAAACCTTCAATTTGAGTTAAACGTTTCAATAATTCCTTTTTTGTATCAGCAGATAAGTTTTCTAATACAACACCTTTTTCAATCTTGCCCTGTAACCATTTTCTCTCTTCTACATTCACAATATGAGAAATCTCAAAAGCTATTTTATTCGTATAAACAGATTTTAAGTACTCAATTGCCTCTAAACCGTTGGTAACTGTGTTTGGTGCATCAGCTAATAAAAAAGCTACAGGAACTTCTTTTAAATCAGCAGGAGTTAGACCGTAAGTCTTAAAATTGATTCGAGAATCATTTTTCTCTCTGTCATTTAAAGGATAGATATCTGCAGATAAGTGCCCGTGAGCTCGTATAGCATCAGCCAACTCGATTGCACGAATCACTTTATCGAAGTTGTTGGATTCCACAGTTGGTAAAGCAGCTCCTGTACCATTTGTAGTTGTATCCAGAACTGGTGCCCCATACTCTTCAAATAAGCTAACTAGTTCTTGATCCACTTCTTCTGGTGATTGAAGGTATAAATCATACTGCTCCATCACATAACCAAGATTGGGTCCTGAGAAAATGGACCAAGGTGTTTGATTGTTCGACATTTAAAAAAACCTCCAACATATTGTGCCACAATAGGCATTAATGAATTTGCATAAAAATAAGTGCAAAAGCCTGAAAATGAAAGATGTACATTTTTATTCTTTAAATCTTCACATTAATAGTTTACCACTCTTTTCATGAGACTTAAAGAATTCAAGAATCCAAGTATAAGAACAATTTTTCCATATCCATCTTACTACTCTCACTAAAAAATACAATCCTTTTTGGTAAATTAAATTAATCTTTTCTAAATTTTTTTATACATTTGAAATGAATGATTATTCACTTGTAAATTTAGGGAAATATATGGAAAATTTTGTTCCGTTTTGATTACTTTCTACGTTAATACTACCTTTATATGCAACAACTAGTCGTTGCACAATGCTAAGGCCCAATCCTGAGCCTCCTTTATTCTTTGAACGTGCCTCGTCTGCTGTATAGAAACGATCGAAGATTTTAGAAAGGGATTCTTTTTTAATACCAATCCCATTATCTGAAACAGTAATTACTACTTTGAAAGTGTCTTCCCAAGCTTCTATAATTATTTTCGGATCGTTTTCATTATATTTTATTGCATTTTCCATAAGGTTTCTAAGAATTTGCTCCAATGTCGTTGAGGGGATATTAACTGATATATTTTCATTTCCACGGTAAACAATTGATGAAGTTGGAGATAGTACCTCCAGTTGTTGTTCCAATTCCTTGACTACATTTAATAGACGGGTATTTGTATTCTCAAATGTTTGTTCATTTTTTGCAAGCTTTAACATTTCTTCTATTAAAACTTTCATTTTTTGAACTTCTGCTAAGGAAATGTCCAGGGATTCGTCCAGAACATCTCGTTGTTCCTTGCCCCATCTATTCAGCAGAGCCAGATGTCCTTCCACAACTTGAATAGGTGTTCGAAGTTCATGGGATACATTATGAATAAACTCGTCTTGTCTGGTGATTGTTTCATTTACCTCGTCCATTAATTCCTTATAGATTTTCATCAGCTCACCGATTTCATCTTTTGACAAACGTTCAAAATTAACTTCCTTAGAAAACCTTGTCCGTTTTGCCTCCTGCATTTCATCACGTAATTCCTTAATTGGACGTAACATGAATGCAGACAACGAATACCCTATAAATGCAGATAGTAATAGCGCTATGAGAGAAAATAACGTTATAGCCAACAATATATAGCGCATTAGTTCTTCAAAATTAGAAAGGCTGTGGGAAATTTCTATATATCCCTTAAATAATCCGAAGTCAATTTCAGCAGATTTATGAAAAATAGTCTGTCCTTCTACTTTGTCTTTTTCGAATTCTTTTATTGAAGTGGGTTCGAATGCTGAAAATGGGCTCGCATCATTAATGCGGAGAAGCTCGATTCCATCTGCATTTAAAACCCTTATAGACTGCTCTTGGTTAACAAGCTGGTTAATAAGTGTGCGATTTCTTTGAATGTCTTGAACGCTAATCACAGGACCCTGTGACTCAAAGAAGCTTACAACTTCGTTTAATGTGTTATGGGCCACTCTCTTTTCAGACATAAGCATCCAGTTGTATAGTGAAAAATATAAAATGGCACTCATCATTAAAAAACTTAAAAAAATAGACAGAGCAGAAGCATATGTCCATTTTTTTTGTAAAGTCCAGTTCTTCATGAACGAATCACGTATCCCACTCCTCTAACTGTTTCTATTAAAGCTGCAATTTCCTTCGGCAATTTCTTTCTAAGGTGCCTAATATAAACATCCACTACATTTGTCTCTACTTCTGATTCATAACCCCATACAATTTCTAAAATCTGATCCCGAGTTAATACGATGTTAAGGTTTTGCATAAAACATACAAGAAGGTCATACTCTGTTTTCGTTAAAATAATCTCCTGCCCAAAATACGTAACCCTATATGCTTTTTGATCGACCTGTAAGCCACGTATCGATAAAACAGATTCCTGATTTAATGTGGTATGCCCCACCCTTCTTAATACAGCACGAATTCTAGCCAAAAGCTCTTCTATAGCGAATGGCTTGACCACATAGTCATCTGCTCCAGCCTCTAATCCTGAAACACGATCTATAACTGCATCTCTCGCAGTTATTAAAATAATAGGAATATCTTTAACTTTTCTAAACCTGCGACATATTTCTAAACCGTTTAAATTAGGTAGCATAACATCTACTAATAACAAATCGTAATGGTTTTCTAAAGCTAATTCATATCCCTCTCTTCCATCAAAAGATACGGTTACCTCAAAATTTTCATGTTTCAGCTCAAGTTCCACAAACTTCGCTATATTAATTTCATCTTCTATTAATAAAATATGATGTTTCACTTTCACACTTCCTTTAAAAATACCGTTCACTCTATATGAACGGTAGTAAAATTATATGAATTGTTTTTTCTCATCGATTTCAAATTCTGAAAAGAGAATTTAGGTCATAATTATTATAATAAGCTTTGTTAAAATTATTGGTCTATTTTGACTAACAATCTTTTTATAGTGACTGTAAACATTCTAAAAGGGACATTCAAATGACTATTAAGGTCATAAATAGATTATTAGATTTAGATTGGGTATAGTTTTTGAGCTTTGTTTATGCTTGTAAATTTATTAGCGCTTTATCGATGCTATAGCTGTTCCCATTTATTGATTGGAGTGCCAGACGGCGACTCCTACGGGATGAGTGAGACAGATAAGACATCACAACCACGCGCGTAAGCGATGGGTGATGGCTTATCGCTCACCCCGAGGAAAGCGTCCGGCTGGTGCGAACAATCAATTCTACTCTCTGATCTAAGATTTCTTTGCATTATAAATCAACCCCACGCTTTAACATAGCCTTATAATAAAATAAAGTGTATCCGCGTACTTAGCAGAGAAGCTTTTTGAGAGTGAACGATAGGTCTACCCTCTATTAACTTTTATACTATTTGTATAGAAAATCATCAGTTGAAAAGCATTCGTTTAAAACGATAAAGTACAATTACATGAATTAAAACTTCCTGTAGAAAATCCAAACAAATAAATAGAAAAATATAGGAAGATTTGATATATTCATTTATAATAGCTGTACTAGTAAATCATTTTCTATGTATCTTTTGTTTATGTAAATTAATCATATGTATTAATTGTGAAACATACAAGTATTAACAATATTTTTTTTTAAAAATGTATAATTTAACTCTATGCAAAATGAAAAACTTAAAGTATATTATTCTATGCAAATAATTTTATAAGGCAAAGTATTTCTTTGCCGAGGGAAGGCAAATGGTGCGCCACCGGTTCTTGAGCTGGTTCTAGTAGGTTCGATTCCTACCCCGAAATTTTTTATGCAATTCAAATGAAAAATTTCAGGGGAACTAGAATGACTCTGCTCATTTTCAGTTCTGGAGGAGGCGTTTTTTTGTGTTGAAAAAAAGAGACTTACATGAGTGTACCGCTCTATTTGAGCTTATGTCAGATCCAACTATTATGCCATTCGTTCGTCATAAAGCTAGCTCAGCAGACGAATACTGGTTTTTAACCAAACAAATGATTGAGGAAGAATTAGCTGGAACGACTATTTCTCGAACAATCATCAGTGACTATGGACAACCAATAGGAACCATAAATCTATTTGATATTGAACACGGTGCTGGATTTTTAGGAACATGGATCGGCACACAATTCCAAGGTCAAGGTTATAATAAGAAAGCGAAGGAACAATTTTTAGAAGAATTGTTCTTTGAGCAGAATATACAAACAGTATTTTTACGTATTAGAAAAAATAATATTAAGAGCATCCGTGCAACTGAAAAGCTTGGCTATGCTTTAAAAGCAAATGATTCCCACCAAGTAATATACGAAGAGATTAATAAGGGTAATAACCATTTCGATTTATATTATATACCTAAGGACCTCTTCCTAATGAAAACACTTCAGCAGAATTCGGAAGAAGAACAAGCTATGTAACAGAAGAAACTCCCGTCAACTTTATGACGGGAGTTTCATTAGTTTTTATATGTTAGTAGTAGTTCCGTAAATTGCTCAGGTGTTTTGGAAGAACTCGCCAGACACTGTGCATCAATTATTTTTTCTTTGTTTAATGCTAAAGCTGAAAGAGAATTCATAAATGTCTCAGCGGTGAGACCCTCTTCTTCAAGGACAATAGCATAGCCTAATTTTTCAAAGAAGTTTGCATTTAATACTTGGTCTCCCCTGCTGGCGTTCTTGGATAAAGGTATTAATAACATAGGTTTTTTTAACTCTAAAAATTCAAATATGGAGTTAGAGCCAGCTCTGCTTATTACATAGTTTGTGATTTTCAACAAATGAGGTAATTCATCCGTTACGTATTCAAAGGCTTTATAATTTGGTTTATCTATCAATGAAGGATCTAGGTTTCCTTTACCACAAAGATGAATAATCTGAAATCGCTTGGTTAAAGTGTCTATATTATCTTTAATCGCAGCATTAATACTTTTAGAGCCCTGGCTCCCACCCATAACTATAATTGTTTCTTTAAAAGGACTAAAGCCTGTCAGCTCTCTTGCAATTTTTTCATCTCCTTGAAACAGATCAGGGCGAATGATTGCTCCTATAGCGGAAGACTTATCCCTTGGAATATACTTTAATGTCTCTTCAAAAACCGTAAATATATGCTCTGCAAATGGTGTTGCAATTTTGTTTGCTAAACCAGGTGTGATGTCGGACTCATGTATTACGACTGGAATATTAGAAAGCTTTGCCGCCACTACAACTGGCACAGAAACAAATCCTCCTTTGGAAAATACAAGCGAAGGCTTTATTTTTCTTAAGGTTCTCATAGCTTGCATTGTTCCGTATAGGACTTTAAAAGGATCTGAGAAATTTTTAATAGAGAAGTACCTTCTTAACTTACCATTAGAAATAGTGTGATAAGGTAAAGTGGGAAAGCTTTTTTCAATAATTGATTTTTCAATTCCATCAGCAGAACCAATATAATGGACTTCATATCCGTTTCTTAATAATTCTGGGATAATGGCTTCATTTAAAGATACATGACCAGCTGTTCCCCCGCCTGTCAGTACTATTTTGTTATTGTTCATGATAATCTCCTAACTATTTATCTAAAGGATGTATGCCCATATGGTAGAAACAAAAAACTTACAAGAAAAAACCAAGATAATGATTCAAATGGTACTACCAATTTTAATCACTCAGGTCGCACTCTATTTAATGACTTTCTTTGATATCTTGATGACAAGTAAATACAATATCAATCATCTAGCAGGCGTTTCTATAGGTTCTTCATTATGGGTGCCAGTATATACCGGGTTGACTGGTATTCTACTAGGCATTACGCCAATTGTAGCACAATTAATCGGTGCAAAAAAGCAAGAAGATGTGAGAACCTTTGTTCAACAAGGTTTATATATTGCTATTCTATTAGCTATTTTAGTTTTTATAGGGATTATTTTGTTTCTGGACCCTATCCTTCAAGCAATTCCTCTTGAAACTAGTGTACGCATAATAGCGGAAAAATATTTATGGATGATGTGCATCGGACTACTTCCTTTATTCCTATACAGTGTCCTACGATCGTTTATAGATGCATTAGGCAAGACCCGCATCTCCATGTTCATCACATTACTGTCTGCACCAATTAATATTGCACTAAATTATGTGCTGATTTACGGTAAATTTGGATTGCCAGCTTTAGGTGGTGTTGGGGCTGGATTAGCCTCAGCAATAACTTATTGGCTCATTTTAATTATTACTATTTTCATCATAAAATACAATAAACCTTTTGCTGATCTACAAATATTCCAAGAATGGACGAAACCGTCGTTGGCCAAGTTAAAAACATTAACAGTGATCGGTTTACCAATAGGACTATCTATTTTTGCAGAGACTACTATTTTTTCTGCAGTCACGATTATGATGAGTGTATTTTCCACAGCAGTAATTTCAGCTCACCAAATAGCTATGAATTTTACTTCGTTGTTATATATGATTCCCTTAAGTATTGCAATGGGAGCTACTATTTTAGTAGGTCAAGAAGTAGGGGCTAAGCGCTATCAGGATGCAAAATCCTACAGTTGGCTAGGAGTCGGGACAGCTGTGTCCTTTAGCTTTGTGTCAGCTACTATTTTACTTGTTTGGCGAGAACCTATAGCAGCCATTTACACAAACGATGTAGAGGTCATTAACTTAACCGTTCAATTTTTCTTTTTTGCTGCCCTCTTCCAATTATCTGATGCCATTCAAGCACCAGTTCAAGGAGCATTAAGGGGCTATAAGGATGTTACAATTACGTTTATCATGGCGATTATATCTTATTGGATAATAGGTTTACCTATTGGCTACATACTAGGTACTTACACAGCATACGGCCCATTTGGCTACTGGATAGGCTTAATTGCCGGCTTAACGGTCGGTGCACTTACCCTGGGAACACGTTTAGTATACTTACAGCGCAAGTTTGCTAAGCTTTATTAAATGATATTTGACAAATTTTAAACCTATGGATAGCTAAACAGTTATATTTTAGATATTGATGTAATCCAAAACCAACTACAAGAAAAAAGTGAAATCCATTTTTCCGATTTCACTTTTTTTCTTCAATATTAAAAAATATGTCAATCTGGTAATTAATCGTTAGTGCCCATGGAAAGCAATTACCGTAACGGTTATCAACTATAGATAAAATGAAAGCCTCGAAATATTTTACCAGGGTAAAATGTTCGAGGCTTTTGTTTTGAGAAGAGCTGTCTTAGCCTCTTTTAATTATTTGCTAATAAATTGTTGTGTCCAGTAATAGCCACTATCAGATAATCCTACTCCAATATGTGTATAGCTACCGTTCATGATATTCGCTCTGTGACCAGCTGAATTCATCCAGCCTTGTACCACTTCTTGAGCTGATCGTTGTCCCATTGCAATATTTTCTGCAGCTGACTTGTAGCTAATCCCTAAAGATTTCATTTGATCAAAAGGTGAGCCATATGTAGGACTTGTATGTGAAAAATAATTATTATCTTTCATGTCCTGAGATTTAAGCTGTGCTGACTTAGTCAATGCAGAGTCGATTTGTAGAGGTGATAAGCCTCCCTTTGCACGCTCGGCATTAGTTAGATCTACCACCTGTTGGATAACAGAAGATACTTGAGCTTGATTGGAATTACTGTTTGTTTCCGTTTTTTTAGTAGCTTGCTGAGTAGTTGGAGAAGTTGTAGCTACCTCTTTTTTTGGTTGAGCCGCTGGCACTATTGATTCTTTTTTTACTGGAGCCTTCGCAGTTGTAGCTTCTTTTTTAGCAGCATTTGGTTTAGTTACTTCTACTTTTGCTGCAGTTTGTGTTTTTTCAACGACTGGTTTTTCTTTTATTTGATTGTTGGGTTTAGTAACCTCTTTTGTTTCTTTTTGTACCTTTTGGGTATTTTGTGCCACGTCATTTTTCTTTGCAGCCTCTGTTTTAATAGTATTTGCTAGGTTAGCAACGATTAACTCTTTATTTATATTAAACTTTTGAAGCATTTTGTTTATTTCTGTCTCACTTAAAGACAATTTTTGAGAGTTAATCTTTAGAGACTTCCATTCGATGGATGTTTTTGCCTCAGAAGTAGTTTTTGAATTGCCAGCTGTTTCTGCTGATGCTGTTGTAGCAGTAAGTAATAATCCTCCTGCTAGCATACCTGCTAAAATCTTTTTGTTCATTTTCATTTCCTCCTTCTTTTGTGCTCTCTCATTTTATACACAAAATCAAAAGAAAAAATTATATAATATCTTCCATCTCGTCCATTCGAGTATTAAAAGATGGACGGGAGAAAGGATTCCGTTCCTTTGGTATGGTAGGATAAACCAATACATAAAAATATTAGTTTTCTAAAGCTCTTGACAATTTCATATATTCCTCGTCAATCACTCCCAGAATTTTTTCCTGCTGTGTTATGGATAGTTTACTATTTTTCACACGTGAGGCAATCATTTGATATTTTTTTTCACAGCTCTGTCTCACCCTGGGGTGTGTATATTCATCCAACAGCTCCGATTTAATGACATTACGTACTTCTTCCTCGGTAATATCATTCGTTGCGCGATTTTTATATAGCAATTTAAAAGCATCAATCATTAACCGAATCCCCTATAATCTCAAGCTTATTTATTTGCTCTCC
This sequence comes from Psychrobacillus sp. MER TA 171, assembly GCF_023713305.1. Classification (NCBI taxonomy): domain Bacteria; kingdom Bacillati; phylum Bacillota; class Bacilli; order Caryophanales; family Bacillaceae; genus Psychrobacillus; species Psychrobacillus sp. MER TA 171. The sequence continues at coordinate 280,393 of NZ_JAMAWN010000003.1, forward strand.
GATAATTACAAGTTGGGGCTCCATTTTCATGTATTCAGGGAGCCATTGGATCATTCCATAAGCATATTGAAATAAATAAGGATATTTGTGTCCCTTTAGTGGAACATAACCCTTCATCCGATAGACGGAGTCAGGAAGACCTCTAACCCAATCCTCGAAGGCTTCTTGATCTATTGGTCCGTTAAAAGTATGAAGCCTTGAAGACAAGGAAAGCTGTTTGCCTATTGCCGCTTCTTTAACTTCTTTTTCATGAAAGGTAGCTTCCAAGTTAGCAAGTGCTTTTATAGAAATTTTACTGTTGGAGGCTTGAATAATTGGTGCATCACCATTAATACCTTGGAGTTCCATAGAGACAGTCGCAATCTCGTCATCAGTTAGTAAATCTACTTTATTGGCAACTATTAAATGTGCATGTTTGATTTGCTCAAGGAAGAGCATCCGTGTTCGGGGTGACAGCTTGTCTCGTTCTAACCATCTTTTGCAGTCGGCAACAGTAATAATACCTTTTATATTTAACTGATTTGCAAATATCGGTGAGAACACAGAATCTAATGCTTCAACAGGGTGTGCAGCTCCAGTCGTCTCTATTAATAACACATCAAAATCTTCCCCAGCCAACAACATTTGAAGCTGTGCTTCCATCTTCTCAGATCCTGTACAGCATATGCATCCTTCTAGCATTTCTTTAAGAGGGATGCCTTCCTCTACTGCCCTACTATCAAAAGCCAATTTACCTAACTCATTCATAATTACTGCTGGTTTAATACCTTCATTTTTGAATTGTGAGATTAAATTGGTTAACAAGGATGTTTTCCCGCTACCTAAAAATCCACTCAATAAATATACATCTTTCAACATCCACACCTCTTCCTATGTATTTCCTATAGAAATTCATCGTCGACTCGGCAACGTCAAAACTTCTTCTCTTGAATAAAGAGCTGACCATTGCAGGTCAGCTCTTTTAAGAAATAGATTATGCTATTACTTATTTTTTAATTAAATCCTTTGCTATCTCTTCTGCCTTTAATAATTGAGGATCTTCGTTTAGTAATTTTTCACGAAGCTTATTCATCAATGTATTAGCAGAATCACCGGTAAGCTCACCTGTAGCATCCAGTTTGTTGTCAGCTTGGAATTTTTTCACCGCAGAAACCATAGTCTCGTCAAAGCTAGTATTAATAGTACCTGGATCGTATCCAACTGCTTTTAACATTTCCTTAGCATTTTTAACAGCATCTGATGTCATACCTGTCTTTAAAACTTCAGAAGTATTTAAAGGAGATAACATCGCATAAGAAGGATATTGTACTTCGTAATCTGGTGCAATACCTTTATCATGTATCCAGTTACCTTTTGGCGTTAACCATTTTGCTGTTGTTATTTTAATATTAGAGCCATCAGGTAAATTGTTAAGAGACTGTACAGTTCCTTTACCAAACGAATTTACACCAACAATAGGCATATTTGCTGATTCGCTTAATGCTCCTGCAAGTATCTCAGATGCAGATGCACTCCCTTCGTCGATCAACACTGTAACAGGAAGATCAACTCGGAGACCAGGTGATGCAACAATCGCCTCTTTTACAAGTTTGTTTTTCTCATCTTTTGTTTCAATTTGTACAATATTCTTGCCTTCTTCAACAAAAAGGTTTGAAATATCAACTGCCGAATCTAGCAGGCCACCTGGATTTTGTCTTACATCCAGAACTAATGACTCCATGCCTTCTTTTTTCAGATCATCGATCGCAGTAACTAACTCATCATACGTATCGTCAGAAAAGCTAGAAATCATAATATGACCTACTTTGTCACTTAACATCTCAGGATAAACTGTTTCTATAGGGATATCATCTCGAACTATTGTCGTTTCAATTAATGCACCTTCACCACGTTGAATCGTTAATGTAACTTCAGTGCCTTTTTTACCGCGAATTAATAAAACAGCTTCCGAAACACTGTAGCCTTTAATGTCTTTCCCATCTACTTTTAAAACCTTATCATTAGGTAACAACCCAGACTTTTCGGCTGGAGAATTTTTAATAGGAGAAATAACCGTAATGATACCATCTTGCTCCTGTATCTCCGCTCCAATTCCTTGGAAGCTCGAATGAACACTGTCTTCAAACATAGATGCCTCTTCTGTATCCATGTATTCAGAATAAGGATCTTCCAGTGCATCGACCATGCCATTGATGGCACCATTAATCACTGTATCCTCATCAATATCCTTATAGTAATCTTTTTTTAATTTGTCATAAGCCATATATAACTTAGTGAATTCTTTTCGTTCACCTACATATTGCACCTGTGATTCTTGCCCTTTTATTTCACTAGCTTCATCCTCTTTTCCAAACATAAATAGAAGTGATGTAACGCCAGCCGTGATTATCATGAGACCAAAAATCATTAACCAAAGCATCAAAGGTTTAATCTTTACATATTTAGAAGATTCAGGCGATGATTGTTCCTGTTCTTCGTTTGTTCGTTGCTCTTGTTCGTCCAAAATCTTCACCCTTTTCACACAATTCGTTTTTCAAAAAATAGACTGCCAAAAATGACAGTCTGTTTTTTTAAAATTACATCCTTATTTTAATGCTGCTTCTAATGCCACTACGATCATGTCATTGAATGTTGTTTGTCTTTCTTCTGAAGAAGTAACTTCTCCAGTAATAATGTGATCACTAACAGTCAATACGGCTAGAGCTTGTCTTCCGTATTTAGCAGCTAGTGTATATAATGCAGCAGCTTCCATTTCAACTGCAAGTACACCGTAGCTTGCCCATTTTTCATTTTGAGCATTTTCATTATAGAATAAATCAGCTGTAAATACATTACCTACACGTAGGTTTAGTCCTGCTTCTTTACCTGCATTATATGCATTGTATAATAAATTGAAATCAGCAGTAGGAGCAAAGCTAATATCATCTAAAAGTACTTTATTCATAGAAGAATCAGAAGATGCTGATTGAGCAAGAATTACGTCACGTACTTTTACATCTTTTTGGATAGCTCCACAAGTTCCAACACGGATTAATTTTTGTACATCATATTCAGCCATTAATTCAGTTGTATATATAGAAATGGATGGTACTCCCATTCCTGTTCCTTGTACAGAAACTCTTTTCCCTTTATATGTACCTGTGTAACCAAACATATTACGCACTTCATTATATTGCACAACATCCTCTAAGAAAGTTTCAGCAATATATTTTGCACGAAGTGGATCTCCTGGTAGTAAAATCGTGTCAGCTATTTCACCTTTTTTTGCATTAATATGAATACTCATTAATATAACCTCATTTCTAAAACTTATCGTGTTTATGATACCTTTTTTTACTATAAAATGCAATGTAGAAGCCTAGAGGGTATTGTCTTCGTATAACTCCCATATTTCATCAAAAACTATTGCTGGCATCTCTGGATGCGCGAGCTCCTCAATATACTCGGAAAGTGGCTGAAAAGATGTTTCTGCTTTTGGAAAATCATGCTGTAAAAACATTTGTTCCGCAAATAGAGCTTTGGCATCGGTCTTTTGACCTCCCCGGAATTTTAATGCAAATAAATAAAACGATTGATTCATATTATTTTTCCTCCTTTAGTCCTGAAGTAGTATATTAATTTAAAATTTTGTAGATAATTCAGTCTAAAACAATTAAACTAAAAATTATGATGATAAAACATTAGAAAGGAATGGCTCAATTGAAATATGGATTTAAATCGAAAAGAAACAAAATACCTAGTACGCCCAAAGTACCTAAACCAAAGAAACAGCGCAAATCCCTTAGTAGTCGTTCATTTTCCCTTTTTAAAAGGAATGCAAACAAAAGCTTTCAAAATACCAATTTGTTAAATTCCATACGTGGCAGAGTACTCATCATTTTTTCCGTCCTTATTATAATTCTATTTTCCATGCTTGTCCTTACTTCGGCCAACATGCAATCATCTCAGAAGGAACTAGAAAACTTTATAAACGTGGACATAAAAGAGCAGTTAATGGTCAATCAAATATCTGCTGATATTGCTAAACTTTCAAATGCAGAGCAAAGCTATATCATTACAGGTAAATCAAATTATATGTCAAGTTATAGAAGTTATAAAGATGCAATCGTTACTCGCTTTAAAGAATTGCAGACTATTTTTAAAAATCGTCCTGATGAGCTCAAAAAAGTAACGGCGATTAATGAGCATTTTAATACATACCTTCAATATTCTGAACGTGCATTAAGCCTAAGAGACCAAAAAGGATTTGAGGCTGCTCAAAAGCTTGTAAATGCAGGAAGTGGACGCGCAGCCATGAGCCATGTAGATGTCCAAATCGAAGCGATGAACGAAGTGTTAGCTAAAAAGAACGCTAAGCAAATTGCACTCTTAAAGAGCGAAAATCAAAACGCTTTGAACATATTTATAGGCTTAACGATTTTCTCTGTATTATTAACATTAGTATTTGGAATTGTACTATTTAATTCTATTAAAAGAAGCACTTACTCTATTAACCGTTCGATTTTAGAAATCGCTCAAGCTGGCGGTGATTTAACAAGAAGAGTAAAGGTGAGAAGTAAAGACGAATTTGCTGAAATTGCTTCCAATACAAATGTTTTAATCGCTTCTATTGCTGATTTAGTTAGACGTGTAAGCCATTTAACCGAAAATGTATCAGCTAGCGGTCAGGAATTGATGGCTTCTTCTGACGACACTGCTATTACAATTCAGTCAATAGCGGATTCTACTAACGAAATAGCATCTGGTAGTGAGCAGACTATGAAAAGCATGACCTTAGCTATTCAAAAAATGAATTCATTAGAAGAAGCAACGAGATATTTGAATGAGGATGCACAAGCTGTAAAAGTAGCGACTGATCACATGACTGCTGCTGCCAAACAAGGAGCATTGTCTGTTCAACATTCTTCAAATGTTATGTTAAATATTGAAGAAACGATGGCTAATACCTCTCAGACTGTTCAATCTTTAGGAACTAAATCGTATGAGATAACTTCTATTATTAAAACCATCACTGCAATTGCAGAGCAAACTAACCTACTGGCTCTAAATGCGGCAATTGAGGCTGCACGTGCCGGAGAACATGGAAGAGGTTTTGCAGTAGTAGCAGATGAAGTAAGGAAGCTTGCAGAGCAATCTCAAAAAGCAGCAAAAGAGGTAACAGGAATTGTAACCTCCATTCAAACGGAGGTAACCTCTATTGTTAAACAAAATCACGAAGGGGTCGAAAATGTTATAAAAGGCGTTGAAGTAGCCAATGAAACAAGCACTTCCCTTGAACAAATTATGAAACAAACAGACGAAACGATTAGTATTATTAATAAAATGGTAAATCAGATAGAAAAAACACTGGAATTTAGCCAGGAAGTAGCTGCTTCCTTTATAGAAGTGACTCATATAGCAGAGAACACTGCGTCAAACACTGAAAACTCTGCTGCCGCCGCTGAACAAGGTAGTGCTGCCATGCAAGAAATCAATGCTTCCGCTGTTGAATTATCACACCAAGCGGACGAGCTTAGAAAAGTAGTAAACGAATTCAAGTTATAATTTGTAAGTAATATAATCATTTTGCTAGCACTGAAAAATACAGTGCTAGCTTTTTTTATGTAAAAAACTATAAATCACTTTGTGAGGCTCTACACTTTGTTTAAGGACCCCCCCCTACAAGGTATGGGTCCATTAGCCCAATAATTATGCGTATCTCCGCAATCCCCCCCCTTTCTTATTACACTCTCTACCCTTTACAATTACATAAAAAGCATGGATATGGCTGTCGTGAACATTTCCAGGTGTGACAATGTTTGCAAGCACAAAACCCTTCTCGTCTGTTGCAGCATGAAAAGAATAGGCGAACTGCTTTGTCCGTTCATCTTTTACGTAGTAACCACTTTCAGGATCTGTTGTCGATTCCTTAATCTCCTTGTACTCTTCCTTTTCAAACTTTTCAGGTGGGAATGGTTTCTTCCCATGCTTTTCCCGGTCGAGGTTGAGCTCCTCCTGGAGCCTCTTTTCATAAGCCCGTGTCTCTTTACGAACAACCTTCTTCTCAAACTTTCTCTTATTCGCACTAGCTTTCACATGGGTCGAATCAATAAAGACATGATCCGGGCTCAGGAGCCCACGATCTGCGACCTCCTTTAATACTCTGTAGAAAATCTGCTCGAATAGATCTGTGTCTGCAAAACAACGGACATAGTTTTTCCCGAAAGTTGAAAAATGGGGAACCTCGGTATGGAAACCAAAGCCTAGAAACCATCGGTATGCCATGTTGGTTTCAATCTCTTTAATGGTTTGGCGCATGGACCGTATACCAAAGGTATATTGGATAAAAGTAATCTTGATAAGTACCACTGGGTCGATACTAGGTCTCCCTATTGTCGAATAAAGGTTTTCAACCAATGGATAGATAAAGGAAAAATCAATTGCCTCATCTAACTTACGAACAAGGTGGTCTTGTGGTACCAACTGTTCAATAGTCAAGATTTCTAATTGTTCGCGTTCATTGGTTTAATTTTTCGTCATCATATCCATCACCTCATTCATTTTTTAGAAGGCCCCGTTGATTGGAGCGAAGAACGGCGACTCCCTCTTAAAATGTAGTCGTACCAATGGTTTCATTACGTATTTTAAAGTGAAAAAAATTTTTTTAACTCGTCTTACTGATCTTTTGCACCCTTATTAAACCACTTATTAAAAATATTGG
>NZ_JAMAWN010000040.1:0-15993 GCF_023713305.1 Psychrobacillus sp. MER TA 171
TACGCGAGAACCGAACGACTGCGGCTGACGAAGAAATCTGCCGCCCATCTGGTTTCGCAGCCGCCGATGGTAGTTGGAGGGTCGCCCCTGCAAGAGTAGGACGTCGCTGGGCACCAAAGAAAGTCGTCACCGAGTAATCGGTGGCGGCTTTTTGTTTTGTTTAAAATGAAAAAAAAAAGCCGAAAGCTATCACTCTCCCTATCCACGTATGTGAGAATAGCTTTGAATCTCTTTGCAATTTTCTAGTTTTAAATAAATTTTCATAAGAATATTACATAGGTAAAAATTATTGATATATAGTAATCTACCAGTAAAATCTGTAGTAACAGGCAGTGACACAAGTAGGGATAGCGAGACAGATATACATCACACCTGCGCAGGCTAATGCTCACTCCACAGGAAGTGTCTGCCAGAGCGGACTTATTAAACGCATATAAATATTGATAATACTCTTAGAGAGCGTTTATACATTTATCTATTAAAATAGGAATTATGGACTCAAACCTAGTTTCAACTTAATAGTTTTTAATCTTTTAATAGACAAAGTAATAAAATAATTGAAAGAAAAGTCGGAATATATATATTATTTATCGATTCTTGACAGTCTATGTGCCCGCTGATAACCTTGTAATAATATTTAATTATAGAGGAGGAAGTCAGCGTAATGTGGGAATCGAAATTTCAAAAAGAAGGTTTAACATTCGACGATGTTTTATTAGTTCCAGCTCAATCAGAAGTTTTACCAAAGGATATTAATTTATCAGTACACTTAACATCAAAAATCAAATTAAATATTCCGGTGATCAGTGCTGGTATGGATACTGTTACAGAGGCGAAAATGGCTATTGCTATGGCACGCCAAGGTGGATTAGGAATTATTCATAAAAACATGAGCATTGAGGAACAAGCAGAACAAGTGGAAACAGTTAAACGTTCAGAGAATGGCGTTATCACAGATCCTTTTTATCTAACACCGACTCATCAAGTTTATGATGCAGAGCATTTAATGGGGAAATACCGCATCTCTGGCGTTCCTATAGTAAATAATGAAGAAGAACTAAAGCTAGTCGGAATAATTACGAATCGTGACCTACGATTCATTCAAGACTATTCTTTACCAATTAATGAAGTGATGACTAAAGAACAGTTAGTGACTGCTGCAGTTGGTACTACATTAGAACAAGCTGAAAAAATTCTTCAACAATACAAAATAGAAAAATTACCAATTGTAGATGATAACGGAATCTTAAAAGGTTTAATTACTATTAAAGATATTGAAAAAGTAATTGAGTTTCCTAACGCTGCTAAGGATCAACACGGCCGTTTGTTAGTTGGAGCTGCAGTAGGTGTTACAAGTGATACAATGATTCGCGTGCAAAAGTTAGTAGCTGCACAGGTAGATGTAATTGTTATCGATACAGCTCATGGGCATTCTAAGGGCGTAATAGATGTAGTGAAGGAAATAAGAGCAACCTATCCAGATTTAGATATTATTGCTGGAAATGTCGCAACTGGTGCTGCTACTAAGGCTTTATACGAAGCTGGAGCAGATGTAGTGAAAGTTGGTATCGGTCCAGGATCTATTTGTACTACTCGTGTAGTAGCAGGTGTTGGTGTACCACAAATTACTGCTATTTATGATTGTGCTTCTGAAGCTCGCAAGGCAGGTAAAACGATTATTGCTGATGGTGGTATTAAATTCTCTGGCGATATTGTAAAGGCTTTGGCTGCCGGAGGACATGTAGTTATGTTAGGTAGTCTACTGGCTGGAACTACCGAAAGCCCAGGAGAAACTGAAATCTTCCAAGGAAGACGTTTTAAAGTATACCGAGGAATGGGTTCTATTGCTGCTATGGAAAAAGGATCTAAGGATCGCTATTTCCAAGAGGATGCAAAGAAATTAGTTCCAGAAGGTATTGAAGGACGTCTACCATACAAAGGTCCACTTTCTGATACAATTCATCAGCTTCTTGGTGGAGTTCGAGCAGGTATGGGGTATTGTGGTACAGGCACTTTAGAAGACCTACGAGAAAATGCACAATTTATTCGCATGACTGGTGCCGGTCTACGAGAAAGTCACCCACATGATGTACAAATAACAAAAGAAGCACCAAACTACTCTATCTCTTAAAATAAGTAGAAACTTTCGCACCCATTACACGTCTATATATAGGCCGAATGGGTGCTTTTTTAAAGTGTTATGCACCTAGTTCAAAAAGTATGATAAAATGAGCATTGATAATAGAAAAAGTGGAGGTACAGTAGTGAAGAAATATTGGAAAACAACAATGGTAAAGTGGCTAGTACTTCCGATGTTGCTTGTGTCTTTAGTAGGTGGAATGCCAACTAACACAAAAGCAGAGGAAAGTTTAAATTTAAATGTTGATGCAGCGATCTTAGTAGATGCTGATTCTGGAAAAATTCTTTATGAGCAAAATGCAGATGCAGCTTTAGGAATTGCAAGTATGACAAAAATGATGACCGAATATCTTCTTTTTGAAGCAATAGAAGAAGGTAAAATTTCATGGGAACAACAATATTCAGTAAATGAATATACATATAAAATTTCTCAAGATCGTCGTCTAAGTAACGTGCCTCTACGCGAGGATGGTACTTATTCAATTCGTGAATTATACGAAGCAATGGCAATCTATTCAGCCAATGCAGCAACTATTGCAATAGCTGAAACAATTGCTGGAACTGAAGAAAACTTTGTGAAGTTAATGAATGAAAAAGCTGCAGAAATGGGCTTAGAAAACTATAAATTTGTAAATTCAACAGGCTTAAACAACGCAGATTTACAAGGGATGCATCCGGCAAGCACAGGAGAAACAGATGAAAATGTCATGCCTGCTAGCTCGGTGGCAAAATTAGCTTATCTTCTGATGAAAGACTATCCAGAAGTGTTAGAGACAACAAAGATTCCTCATAAAATTTTTCGCGAGGGCACATCGGATGCTATCAAAATGAGTAACTGGAACTGGATGCTACCAGGACTAGTTTACGAGTATGAAGGCGTAGATGGTTTGAAAACAGGAACAACAGATTTTGCAGGACATTCCTTTACCGGAACTGCTGAAAGAAACGGTATGAGAGTAATCGCTGTAGTCATGAAAGCAGTAGATGCTAACGGAAAAGGAAGTTATGAAGCTAGATTTGACGCAACTAGAGCGTTATTTGATTTTGGTTTTGCCCAGTTTACTAAAGTAGAGCTAATACCAGAAGGATATAAAATTCCTGGCCATAAAAATTTAAAAGTAAATAAAGGAAAAGAAGATACGGTTGCAATTGCAGTGAAAGAACCTATCTCTATGCTGATCAAATCCAGTGATAAAGATCTGTACAAGCCTGTTTTCACTCCATTAGAAGACAAGCTAGAAGCAGAAGTCAAGAAGGATACAGTAGTAGGAAAAGTCCATCTTGAAAAATCTGAAGGTACTGACTATGGGTACATTACTGGCGATCAAGGAAGTGTTGATGTAGTAACAACAGAAGCTGTAGAAAAAGCAGGTTGGTTCAGTTTAATGCTACAAGGCATCGGTAAATTCTTTAGCGGATTATGGGATAGTACAACTGATTTTGTTGGCGGCTTATTTTAACACTTAGGCATTGCAGATAAGGTTGTACATCTTCTATAAAAAGCACTGAAACTCTATATGAGTTTCAGTGCTTTTTGCTTGCAAGGGATATTATGATTTCTCTATTTTGATTGCCCGCATAAGTTCATGTATGGAGGACGAAAGATTCGTAAAATCTAATCCACCAAAACCTAAAACTAACCTTGGAACAGTTTCGTCAATGGGAGAGGTTATATACTTATGCAAACCATAGATTTGAATGTTAGCTTGTTGGGCAAGAGAAACAAGCTCCTCTTCCTTCCTATCTGTCTGGATGGTTAATAGAAGATGCATTCCTGCCTGTTCCCCTGAAAGATTAACAATAGGCTCGTACTCTGAAAGTGTCTTCGTGACTATTTCCAGCTTTCTTTTATAAATTTTACGCATTTTATTTAAGTGCTTTGCAAAGTGACCGTCCTCCATAAATTTCGCAAGTATATGCTGATCCATGCGTGGTACAGTAGCAGAATAATAATAGTATTTGTCCTTATATTGCTTTATAAGCGTGTTTGGAAGGATAGCGTAGGCAATCCTTAAGGAGGGCATGAGAGACTTCGAAAATGTGCTTAAATAAATTACACGGTCGTTTTGATCCATACCTTGTAAAGAAGGTATTGGTTTTCCTGTATATCTAAACTCACTGTCATAATCATCTTCAATAATATATCGTTTCTCTTCCTGATAAGCCCATGCTAGCAGTTGACTTCTGCGTGAGGCTGACATAACAGAACCAGTTGGAAATTGATGAGATGGTGTAACATACATAACCGTTGTATTAGTTTTCTCCAGCTCCTCCACCACTAACCCTTCCTCGTCTACTGGAACAGCAACAGACTTTTCCTCATTCTCTAAAAAAAGATGATGGGATAATGGATACCCAGGATTTTCGTAACCATAAACGGCTTTGTCACCAAGAAGACGAACGAGAAGTGGCATGAGTTGTTCTGTACCTGATCCTAAAATAATTTGCTCTGGTCTGCTTTTTACACCACGGGATTGATAAAGATAGGACGATATTTGTTGTCTTAGTATATAGTCTCCCTGAGGATGTCCTAGCTGCAATAGATCTTTATGGTCTTCATGGGCTAATTCTTTTGCGTATTTTCTCCAAAGAGTAAAAGGAAAAGAATCTTCATCTATCTTTCCCGGTGAGAAGTCTATATGGAAGGAAGTAGCTTTCTCTTCTTTTCCAATAGGAGTATCTTCCTTTTCAATCAGAGCTAGCTCTTCTATGTTTTGGACAAAATACCCTTTTCTTGGCTCTGAATTAATATATCCTTCTGCGACAAGCTGACTATACGAAAGCTCGATCGTTGTTTGACTTAGATCAAGGTATTCAGCTAGTTTTCTTTTAGATGGAAGCTTTTCTCCTTCCTTAATATGACCTTGCACAATGGCATTTTTTAAAAATTTATATAATTGTTCATATAATGGTAGATTTGTGTTTTTTTCTAAAGGGAGCATGAGAAAATCCATTGTATCATCCAATCTGACCACGTTCATTTTATTGTTTCTGGCACTTTTCATATGGTCAATTACCATTATACTAAATTTTATAACAATTAGGAGGTATATAGGATGAATTTACATATGACAGGAACAGAGTTAGTAAAAAGAGGTATGGCTGAGATGCAAAAGGGTGGAGTTATAATGGATGTTATTAATGCGGAGCAGGCTCGTATTGCAGAGGCAGCAGGAGCCGTGGCAGTTATGGCATTAGAACGTGTGCCTTCTGATATTCGTGCTGCGGGAGGAGTGGCTCGTATGGCCGATCCTCGCATAATGGAAGAGGTAATGAGTGCTGTAACGATTCCAGTCATGGCTAAAGCGCGTATCGGACACATCACGGAAGCCAGAATGCTAGAAGCAATGGGTGTGGATTATATTGATGAATCAGAAGTACTGACTCCAGCGGATGAGGAGTATCACCTTCGAAAAAGTGAGTTTACTGTTCCTTTTGTTTGTGGATGTAAGGACTTAGGAGAGGCTGCTCGACGCATAGGAGAAGGTGCATCCATGCTTCGCACAAAAGGAGAGCCTGGGACAGGGAATATTGTAGAAGCAGTTCGTCATTTGCGTAAGGTAAATGCCCAAGTGAGAAAGATTGTGCATATGGATGAGGATGAATTAATGACAGAGGCAAAAATTCTTGGAGCACCGTATGAAATTTTATTGCAAATTAAGCACAAAGGAAAATTGCCAGTAGTAAATTTCGCAGCAGGAGGAGTTGCAACTCCAGCAGATGCTGCACTAATGATGGAGTTAGGAGCAGACGGAGTATTTGTCGGTTCAGGTATATTTAAATCCGATAATCCAGAGAAATTTGCTCGCGCTATTGTAGAGGCAACTACTCATTATCAAGATTATAAATTATTAGTGGAGATTTCAAAGGATTTAGGAATCCCTATGAAGGGAATAGAAATTTCTCGTTTATCCACTGCTGAGCGTATGCAAGATCGAGGGTGGTAAAATGGTGAAAATAGGAGTGCTTGCTCTCCAAGGTGCCGTTACGGAACATATCCGTTCAGTGGAGGAATGCGGGGCAAAGGCAGTAAAGGTTAAAACAAAAGAGGACTTGAAAGAAATAGATGGTTTAATCCTACCTGGTGGAGAAAGTACCGCAATGCGCAAGCTTATAGACCGGTTTGATTTACTAGGTTGTTTAAAGCAGTTTGCAGAGTCAGGCAAGCCTATGTTTGGTACTTGTGCTGGTCTTATATTATTAGCAAAGCAAATTCAAGGTCAGGATACACATCATATTGGTGTGCTACAAGCAACTGTCGCAAGAAATTCCTTCGGTCGTCAGGTGGATAGCTTTGAAACTAATTTAGATATTCAAGGGATAGCAGCAGATTTTCCTGCTATTTTTATAAGGGCTCCACATATTGTGGAAGTAGATAAAAGTGTAGATATTCTTGCTACCCACGAAGAACGCATCGTAATGGCAAGACAGAATCATATATTGGGATGCTCCTTTCATCCCGAATTAACAAATGATCATCGTATAACTGCCTATTTTATACAAATGGTTCAGGAATCGCTTGCCAAACCGGTCAACCTATAGTAAAGTATGGTTAATTTCATGATTTAAAAAACGATGATAGGAAGTAGTAGCAAGTAAGTTTTTTTTAGAGAGTCAGCGGCTGGTGGGAGCTGATAAAAGCGCTTGTGAATCCGTCCTTTGAGTTGCGCAGCTGAAAAATAGGTAAGCTGTGGCCGGTTGAAAAGCCGTTATTAGACAAGTGGATCTGAGATGTCAGATCAATCAGGGTGGCAACGCGGGTAGCTCTCGTCCCTTTTATAAGGGATGGGGGCTTTTTTGTCGTTTTTTATGAATTTAAATCTGGTTAATAGGCCAAAAATATCAAGAGGAGGAAATCATATGTTAGATGTAAAATTTGTACGTGATAATTATGAAGAAGTGAAAGCTAAACTTGCGAAGCGTGGAGAAGATATCTCCGAGTTCGATCAATTTCTTCCTTTAGACCAAAAGCGTAGAGAATTAATAGCAAAAACAGAAGTACTAAAGGCAGAAAGAAACGAGGTTTCTCAAAAAATCTCACAAATGAAACGAAATAAAGAGAATGCTGATGATGTAATCGCTCGCATGCGTGAAGTAGGCGATGAGATTAAAGCATTAGATGAAGAACTACGCCAGGTAGAAGAAAAATTTGAATATATGATGATGCGCATTCCAAATATTCCACATGATGACGTTCCAATTGGCGATTCTGAGGATGATAATGTTGAAATTCGTAAATGGGGAGAGGTCCCTGCGTTTAACTTTGATACAAAGGCTCATTGGGATATCGCCACAGATTTAAAAATTGTGGACTTTGAACGAGCTGCAAAAGTAACTGGAAGCCGTTTTGCTTTTTACCGTGGTTTAGGGGCAAGATTAGAGCGCGCGCTATGGAATTTCATGATGGACCTTCATTCAGAAGAGCATGGCTATGAAGAAATGCTACCACCATATATGGCAAACCGTATGAGCCTAACAGGTACTGGACAGCTTCCAAAGTTTGAAGAGGATGCTTTCTTAGTTAACGAGGAGGATTATTTCTTAATCCCAACGGCTGAGGTGCCAGTAACTAACTTCTACCGGGATGAAATTTTAGATGGAGCTGATCTTCCACAAGCCTTTACTGCTTTTAGTGCTTGTTTCCGTTCAGAGGCTGGTTCTGCAGGTAGAGATACACGCGGACTAATCCGTCAGCATCAATTTAATAAAGTTGAGCTGGTACGTTTTGTTAAACCAGAGGATTCTTACGAGCAATTGGACCTTCTAACAGGACATGCAGAAAAGGTTCTTCAGCTTTTAGGACTTCCATATCGTGTGCTACGTATGTGCACAGCAGATCTTGGATTCACTGCAGCGAAGAAGTATGATATTGAAGTATGGTTACCAAGCTATGGCGAATATAAAGAAATTTCTTCATGCAGTAACTTCGAGGACTTCCAAGCTCGTCGTGCTGGAATCCGTTTTAGAAGAGAACCGGGTGCTAAGCCTGAGTTTGTACACACATTAAACGGTAGTGGACTAGCAATCGGACGCACAGTAGCTGCCATCCTAGAAAATTATCAGCAACCAGACGGTTCAGTTAAAATCCCAGAGGTCCTACAACCATATATGGGCGGAAAAACAATTATTAAATAAAGAAAAGCGAAAGCGCCTATGTCTGCCCCGACAGGCAAATGGGGAAAAGTGAGGAGGCAGCTCTTCAGCCACCGGAACTTTTATTCATTTGACCCCGAGGGGCAAGGTGCAGAAGCTAGCCATAAAGAAAAGCGAAAGCGCCTATGTCTGCCCCGACAGGCAAATGATCCGTTATAAGATACTTTTAATGATATAAAAGTAAGAACCAAAAACGCCTAGAGTTCTAAGCGTTTTTGGTTCTTTTTCTTTAGTCGTAGCTCTCGAAAGAAAGTCGTTAGTAAATTACCACAGGTTTCCGCAAGAACCCCTTCTGTTACCTCACAGACATGGTTGAATCGAGTGTCATTTAAAAGCGAATACAGAGAATCTACACACCCTGCCTTCATGTCTCTTGCACCATATACCACTCGAGGGATACGTGACTGTAATATTGCTCCAGCACACATAGGGCAAGGCTCTAAAGTTACATAAAGGGTTGTTTCTTCGAGTCTCCAGCTACCAATTTTGGCACATGCCTCTTGAATAGCCAGAAGTTCTGCATGTGTCGTTGCATTTTGGGTTGTTTCTCGTAGATTGTAGGCACTCGCAATTACCTCATTTTTATGTACGATAATTGCTCCGATCGGAACCTCACCTATGGCAGCAGCCTTTTTTGCTTCCTCAATTGCTAAATTCATATAATATTGATCCATTTGGAGTCAACTCCTTACGCGTATTTTAGCATGTTTTGTAGATAACGTGCATATTCTGATTTGAAGGAGTGATGCGATGATTTATACAGTTAAGTTAGGTGATAGCTTATATTCTATTGCAAGACAGAATGGTACTAGTGCGGCTACTATTGCTTCGATCAATGGCTTGCCGAACCAGGATGTATTGGTCGTTGGACAATCATTAGTCTTACCCTCTACTCCAAGTCCAAATCGGCCAATGATTGAAACCAATTTATATGTGGAATGGTATACCGAGGCTCCATCTGAAACAGTTATTAGCCAAGTAGAAAATGTAGCCTCTCTATTAACCTACATGATGCCATTTGCTTTTGAAGTTAAAAGAGATGGGTCATTGACTAAAATGGATTGGGGAAGGTTGCCAGAAGTTGCTGCGGCAAATAACGTGGAAGAAGTTGTTATAATAGTCAATATTGAAGAAGGTGCTTTTAGCGACACATTAGCTCATACCATTTTTACGAATGAGGAAGTGAAGCAAAGAGTATTTGAAGAGACAGTTGCTGAGGCTAATAGAAGAGGAACGAATCATATTCATACTGATTTTGAATATATAGATCCAAATGATCGGGAAGCATACGTAACTTTCTTAAAAGAGTTTCGGGCTTTTGCTCCTAGCTTCATTTTTTCTGCTAGCCTAGCTCCAAAAACAAGTGCTAACCAGCCTGGTAAGTGGTATGAAGGACACGACTATAAGGCTCTAGGTGAGGTGCTAGACTTCGTCGTCATTATGACATATGAATGGGGCTATAGTGGAGGACCCCCGATGGCTGTGTCTCCAATAGGTCCGGTAAGAAAAGTTTTAGAGTATGCCATAAGTGAAATACCTTCACAAAAGGTTATGATGGGTCAAAACCTGTACGGCTATGATTGGACATTACCTTACAAAGTAGGCAATCCTTTTGCAAGAGCAATTAGTGCCCAAGCAGCAGTTCAACTGGCAATCGATCGAAATGCCGCGATAGAATATGATGAAGTTGCCCAGGCACCTTTTTTTAATTACTGGAGGGACGGAAAAGAGCATGAAGTGTGGTTCGAGGATGCTCGTTCTATTCAGGCTAAGTTCAATCTTTTAAAGGAACTGAACCTTTTAGGAATCTCCTACTGGCATAGTGGCTTCAATTTTCCACAGAATTGGTATCTTTTAAATGACATGTTTCGTATTAAGAAAAAATAGGGGATATTTGTCTTTCTCTGGAAAGACAAATATCCTCTATTTTTCGTCATATCCCTATGCTAAAATAGAGGATACGACTTGAAACTTTAGAGTGAGGTTAGAGATATGTCTATTCCATTTATAACGGTAGAGGGTCCAATAGGTGTTGGTAAAACCTCATTGGCCAAAGCAATTGCTAATACATATCAATTTGAATTGTTAAAAGAGATCGTAGACGAAAACCCCTTTTTAAATAAATTCTATGAAGATATAGCAGAGTGGAGCTTTCAAACTGAAATGTTCTTTCTTTGTAATCGCTATAAGCAATTAAGTGATATTGAAAAAAAATACTTATCCAACGACACAGCAGTTGTTGCGGATTATCATATTTTTAAAAATCTTATTTTTGCAAAACGCTCTCTAAATGAGGTCGAGTATGAGAAATACGAGTCCATTTATCATATTTTAACGAAGGATATGCCAATCCCGAACATGGTAATTTATTTAGATGCAAGTATAGACGTGCTAGAAAATCGTATTGATTTACGTGGGAGAGAGTTCGAAAAGAAAATTAGTACAAGCTATCTAGAGCAACTTTCATCGGACTATAGAATGTTTATAAATGACTTTGAAGCAAAGCACCCAGACGTACCTGTTATTCGTTTCAACGGTGATGAAATGGACTTTGTACAGAACAGCCAGGATTTAAATATAATTTTAGAAAAAGTAAGTGCTACACTACTTAAAAGGAGTAAATAACATGAACTTAAGAGAAAAGTATGGCATCCCAGCCAATGCTGTCATTACTATTGCAGGAACTGTAGGTGTTGGGAAATCTACTATGACAAAAATGCTTGCTGACGCATTACATTTTAAGACTTCGTTTGAAAAAGTAGATACTAACCCATATCTTGACCGTTTTTACGAGGATTTCTCTAAATGGAGCTTTCATTTACAGATTTACTTCTTAGCAGAGAGATTTAAGGAACAAAAGAGAATGTTCGAATATGGTGGAGGGTTTATCCAGGACCGTTCTATCTATGAGGATACAGGTATTTTTGCGCAAATGCACAAGGAAAAGGGAACGATGGATCCGATCGATCATGAGACATATACAAGCCTATTCGAGGCAATGGTGATGACACCGTATTTCCCGCATCCGAACCTTTTAATTTATTTAGAAGGTTCATTGGACAGTGTAATCGATCGTATTCATGAAAGAGGCCGTCCGATGGAGCAGCAGACGCCAATCGCTTATTGGGAAGAAATGCATGGTCGTTATGAAAAGTGGATTGATGGATTTAATGGTTGCCCGGTGCTTCGCCTTAACATTAATGATTATGATATCGTAGAAAATCCTGAAGATGTCGAGCTAATTCTTGAAAGAATTGGGCATTTTATGGAACAAACACAAACAATCACCTTACGTAAATAATGAAAGCTTCCGCATGTATTGCGGAAGCTTTTTTGTTACAAAGGAGGATATTTAGTAAAAGGGGAGAATTCGAACTGGTGGTAGTGTGAGGAAAGGAAGATTAAACATGGAAAGCTTGGACCGTGTGAGTATGTGGAGGATATTATTATGAGTCAATTCATAAAATAAAAAAGAAGCTGACCCATAAAAAGTCAACTTCTTAATATTCTGAACATGTATGGCTAAGAAAAATTCGTTACAAAAGCAACGAATTCAATCTCAAATTTATGCGTGTGTGTTGTTAAAAAATGGAGGAGGAAGAGGGATTCGAACCCCCGCGCGGTATGACCCGCCTGTCGATTTTCAAGACCGATCCCTTCAGCCAGACTTGGGTATTCCTCCGAAGTACAAGAACTAATTTATCATGGATGAAATTCAAAGTCAACATTTTTGAAAAAAATATAGTATTTTTTTAGAATAGAGTTATAGAAAAAGAGGAAAAGGATATTTCCATTGATTTCTCAACAAAAAAAGCTTATACTGAATATTGCCGTGCTAGGTGGGAAGGTAGCGGTGTCTTGTAACTCGCAATCCGCTCTAGCGAGACTGAACCCCTTCTCGAGGTTGTTTATATGTAGGGTCTGGTATTTGCACGTGATGTTGACGTCTGGGTCCTGCGCAATGGGAGCCCATGAACCATGTCAGGTCCGGAAGGAAGCAGCATTAAGTGGTGCATTCTCATGTGCCGCAGGGTTGCCTAGACTGAGTTAACGACAAAGGTGCCGCCTATGTGTATCAATCGAAGGAAGGTGCACGGCTTTAAATTATATAATTCAAACTCATTCATCTTCGGAGGAATGAGTTTTTTTATTTGTCCATATTAGAGTTTGGAGCAGAAGTACAGTTCTCTTTATGATATAATTAGTCCATACTTTACTTAAACAAAAGAGGGAGGGAAACTTGTTGTCGTATCAAGCTTTTTACCGCGCTTATCGACCTCAGTCGTTTGCGGAAATGTCCGGTCAAACTCATATCAAGCAAACCCTTCAAAATGCCCTCCTTTATAATAAAACTACTCATGCATATCTATTTTCAGGACCAAGAGGAACAGGGAAAACAAGTGCCGCAAAGATATTTGCAAAGGCATTGAACTGTGAAAATGGCCCTGCAAAGGAACCATGTAATGAATGTGAGACTTGTAAAAGCATTACAGAGGGTTCCAACACAGATGTAATTGAGTTCGATGCTGCTTCTAATTCTCGCGTAGAGGAAATAAGAGATATTATTGAAAAGGTGCGTTTTGCTCCTTCCAATGCTCGTTTCAAAGTTTATATTATAGATGAAGTGCATATGCTTTCTACCAGTGCCTTTAATGCTTTATTAAAAACATTAGAAGAACCACCGGCACATGCCGTCTTTATACTGGCAACCACAGAGCCACATAAAATACCATTAACCATCATTTCTAGATGTCAGCGTTTCGATTTTAAACGTATTACCTCGACTGATATCGTTTCTAGAATGATAGAAGTGCTGACAGATGCGCAAATTGAATACGATGTAAATGTTTTGAAAATCATTGCCCAGGCTGCAGCAGGAGGGATGCGAGACGCCCTCAGTATGTTAGATCAGGTGGTATCCTTTAGTGGCGAAACAATGACTATAGAAGATGCTTTACTTGTAACTGGTTCAATAGGTCAGGATGTATTTTATCAGCTTGCAGAAGCATTGAGTGAAAGAGATGTTGCCCATGCATTAGGGAGCATTGAAAAGCTCGTAGATGACGGAAAAGATCCTGTAAGATTAACAGAGGATTTTATTACGTTCTATAGAGATTTATTAGTACTACAGGTAGCTCCCGATCAAGCGGAATTGTTAGAAATTGCTACGGGAGATGAGCATTTTAGAGAACTTGCCTTTAAGTTTCCGGTAGAAACCCTTTATAAGAGTATCTCGATTCTTACAAACACCCAACAAGAAATGCGTTTTTCTAATCATGCGAAGGTCTATTTAGAAACTGCCATTATACGGTTGGCACAAGTACCTCAAGATGCAAACGTAGGTAACGTTAATACCACTGAATTAGAGAATAAAGTCCAGTTGCTTGAAGGACAATTACAACAACTTCAGCAGCAATTAAGCCAAGGCACTTATACTACAGGAAACAGTCAAGGGGCTCAGCAGGAACAACCCAAGAGAACAAGACAAAAAGCCTCAGGAGTCAAAGTGTCTAGTGGACGTATTCAAGAAATTTTAAAAATGGCGACAAAATCAGATATCCAAGCCATTAAATCTCATTGGGCAACTATCTTACAACAGCTACAAAAGTCACATGCAGCGTTATTAAATGATGCAGAGCCAGTTGCAGCATCTTCTACTGCATTTGTGTTAAAATTTAAGTATGATATACATTGTCAAATGGCAATGGAGAATAAAACATTCTCAACTTCTTTCCCTCAGCTTATCGCGAATCTTACTGGAACGATGTATGAGGTAGTGTATGTACCTGAAGAAAGTTGGTTAAAGATTAGAGAAGAATTTATTCAGCAAAATGGATTAAAGAAAGATTCAACAGAGTCAGAGGCGGCGTCTTCTTCAGAACCATTAGAAGCGATGGAGTTACTACAAGGAATGGAAGAGATTTCAGAGGATCCATTGATTGTGGAAGCTGAGAGGCTTTTCGGCAAAGATTTTGTAGAAGTACATGATGACTAAGGAGGAAAATAATTATGCGTGGAATGGGAAATATGCAAGGTATGATGAAACAAATGCAAAAGATGCAAAAGAAAATGGCTGAAGCTCAAGAGGAGTTAGCAACTCAACGTTTTGAAGCAGTTGCCGGCGGTGGAATGGTGAAAGTTACTGTTTCAGGACAAAAAGAAGTACTAGAGGTAGCTTTAGACCCTACTGTTGTAGATCCAGACGATGTGGAAATGCTACAAGACTTGATCGTAATTGCAACCAACGAAGCAATGAAAAAAGCGGAAGAAACAGCTAATGCCACTATGGGTCAATTCACGAAAGGATTGAACCTTCCTGGCATGTTCTAGGAGGACAAATCATGCATTATCCTGAACCGATATCAAAGCTAATTGAAAGCTTTATGAAATTGCCAGGAATCGGGCCCAAAACAGCGGCCCGTCTGGCATTTTTTGTGTTAACTATGAAAGAAGATACAGTACTAGACTTTGCTAAAGCTCTAGTAGACGCTAAAAGGAACTTGAGCTACTGTTCGGTTTGTGGACATATCACGGACATAGATCCTTGCCATATTTGTCAGGATAAACAGCGTGATGGATCTATGATCTGTGTAGTACAAGATACAAAAGACGTAATTGCAATGGAAAAAATGAGAGATTACAATGGTTTATACCATGTACTGCATGGGGCTATCTCACCGATGGATGGAATAGGTCCAGAGGATATTAATGTACCGACCCTTTTAAAAAGATTACAGAATGACCAAGTAGAAGAACTGATTTTAGCAACAAACCCTACTATAGAAGGAGAAGCAACCGCGATGTATATTTCTCGTCTAGTAAAGCCTTCAGGCATTAAGACTACGAGGATTGCCCATGGTTTGCCTGTAGGTGGAGATTTAGAGTATGCAGATGAGGTTACTCTTTCTAAAGCATTAGAAGGACGCAGGGAGCTATAAGGAGATGTAGAGCTGGATGTTTTTTAAAAAGGGGAAACTGAAAAAAGAATTTGATGAACGGTTTGTAGAGCTTATTAAAGCTACCAAAGAAGATTGGCAACAAGCTCAACGAATTGAAGATTACTTGAATGACTATGATTTAGATGCAGTTGCTAAAAGGAAAATGGCAGAGAGTATACACTTCTATCTATATAAAGAGGCAAAGATTCGAAATGTAATTATAAAATAGAATATTAATAGTACTAGCTTCATATAATAAGGATATTGATTTTATGGAGGGATAATTACATGAAGTTAACCATTATTGTGTGTTCGCTAGTATTATTACTGTTTTTAGTATTCAAGAGTTCGTCTTCTAATTTATTTGAGAGTATTTCTATCTTGTTATTTCGTTTAGGGTTTTCTATCTTACTGTTATTCGGAGTTCATTTATTACTTGGAACGGCAGGATACGCGGTCCCGATCAATCTCTTTACAGGCGCAGTAGTAGCAGTATTAGGAGTTCCAGGAGTAGCGTCAGTAGTAGCTATTTCTATACTAATATAAAAAAATAAAAAAAGTTTTTAAAAAGTGTTGACGTAAGTTTAAAACGAGTGTAATATAGTAGAAGTCGCCAAGAGGTAAACAAGTTTGGCTGACACAATGAACATTGAAAACTGAACATGCAAAACGTTAAGACATACAGCATCAACAAGCTTCGGCTTGATTGACGCAAAACAATTTTTGACATCATTTAATGATGATGCCAGCAAAACAAAATGAG